>CAMWLX010000043.1 GCA_947175225.1 uncultured Porphyromonadaceae bacterium | reverse complement strand
GTTTAACTCTTCATTGTATATTTTTCAATTCGTAAATAAGTTTAAACAACTTCATTAAAATAAATCGTATGAAAAAGTACTTATTACTCTTCCTTCTCGCTATCCTGGCCATCCCCTGCTCTCTGGCTCAGGGCAAAGATAAGAAAAAGATGATGGAGGAACTGCAGCAATTCAAAATCGACTACATCGTAAAAGAGATCCAACTCTCCGAAAAGGAGAAAGCCGAGTTCATACCTCTTTATACGGAATACGATCGTGCGAGAAGGCAGGCCGGATCTGAAGCATGGAAGTTTGAACGTGAGTTAAAGAAGAAAAAGGATGTTTCAGAAGCCGACTACAAAAAGCTCTACGAACTCCAACAAATAGCCCGCGAAAAGGACAATGAAATCGTGAAAACCTATGACGTCAAGTTTGAGAAAATTCTTTCTGCCAAGCAAATCTACACTATGCATCAGGCTGAAGGGAAATTCCTCGAAAAAATGAAGGAGATGCGTAAAAAAAATCACGATGGAAAACATCCTCACGACCGTAAAGATGGAAAACCATCCGATAGAAAACACAACGATCGCAAAGATGCCCCTTATCCTTCCGACTCCAATCAACAAATGCCTTTTGACCTTTGAAACTTATGGTATGAATAAATATGTTTATTTTCTGCGTACAGTTGCCAAATTGGCAACTGTCGTGTTTTTAGGAGCATTTCTATCCTTTGATGCATCCGCGAAAAAAACTTCTTCAAAACAAATGAACACACCCGACTTTGCTTTTCCTAAGACTGTGGAGAAAAATGCTTCTGCAAATCTTGAAAAAGCTATAGCTCACGGTGATTGGTCCGCTGCGGTTGAGGCTCTGATCCAGTCGGTGACTGCCCAAAACATGGTGAGTTATAACAACGCTGACAATGGCATAGCAAAAATTGACAGTGTGGCAGCTATGGCTCCGGAGGCTTGGTGCCCGGCTTTTATGCTCATCAAGTTAGAGATCTACAACTCCATCTACAATTCCATTAGGTGGAAAGCGGATCGCCGTGAGATTCCCACTGATTCTATCCCGGAAAATCCCAATGAATGGAGCCGGAAAATATTTGCTCTCAAGACTTTCGAGATCTGCAAGAGCATCTTAGATTCTCCCATTCCTGCCAATCTTTCCATCAAAGATTGGAGTAAGTTTCTTGAAAACACTTCCGACGCTTATTCAAATGGAATGACCGTCGAGGAATACGTATGCAATCAATGTTTCAAAGATCTTGACGTTTATTCAGATGCTTCGCAAGATATAATACCATTCTTTCCCAATAAGGCTGAAGCTGTGACTCCTACACAAAAATGTGCAGCCCTTCGCGATAAGGCAATCGATCGTCTTATTCAATCAGCTGCTGAAGGCAAACGTATGTTGATTCTTGCTAAAGCCCTATCAGATAAGACTAATACTCTTACTCATAGTATGAGAATGACTTATTTGATGTCTGCGCTTGACAAGGTCAAGGGTTCGGAAGGAGAACAACTAATCCTTTCCGATTTGCGCGATTATGTCTCAGAAGATCCTATCCCCGGAATTGAGTCTCCATTCCCTTTCACCACTAAGGAATATATCGAAGAGCTCCGCAAATCTGTAGCTCAATTTCCCAACGGAATGTATGTCAACAATCTCAAAAACATAATCAACGATCTTACCCGTCCATTCGCTAAAATAAGGTTCAAGTCGCAATATCTATCCTCTGCAAATATCGAAATGGATGTCAAACTGACCAATTGCAACGAATCTTGGGTGCTCGTCTACGACTATTCACCCTACGTTAATGCTGAAAGGTCGCCTAAGACCCGTGAGGTTGCGGCTAAATGCCGTCTGGTGAAGGCTACCAAGGTCAGCGCTACCGGAGAAGTGCCATTTTCATCTAACGAAAAGGCTTCCATAGGTTCGCTTCCTAAAGGTAATTATGTAGTGATACCCAGTGCCACCGCCGACAGCAAGGGGATCTATAGTACAATTCTCAACGACACATGGCGTCAACCGTTCTCTGTAAGCGATATAAGTGTGATGACACTCCCATATCCCGATGCCGTATCTCGAGTATTTGTTGTAGACGGTGTCAACGGGAAACCAATCGAAGGGGCCGAAGTGAAGGTATATACTAAAAAGAACTATTCTACGCCCCGAACTTTGATAAACACTTTGACCACTGATAAGGATGGAGGTGTGACTGTCAATGCAGAACGCTTTGATATTGAGGCTTCCTACAAAGGATCTAAATGGAAAAGTGATTCTCAATATTATAACTCAACTTATCGTCAAGACACCACTTCACGCCGATTTGCTCAGATACTGACCAACCGAGCTATCTTCCATCCGGGCGACAGTATCTCTGCTGCCATAGTTGCGTATTCATCTAAAAATTTCAATAAATGGCTCGACAAAGAAAAAGAAGTGAAAATAGAGCTGCGAGATGCCAATTATAAGATTGTAGCTACAGATTCAATAATTACTGATAACTTCGGTCGTGCTTCTGTTGATTTTGAGCTGCCTGCTCAAGGGCTACTCGGCAACTGGCAACTCATTGCATACGATGAAAACGCGCGCCGAATTGGGAATGTCTCTTTCCAAGTAGCAGACTATGTCGCTCCTACTTTCTTCATCACTTCCGACCATTCTGATGAAGATGTTGCTCCCGGAGATGTAGTGCTACTCAAAGGCCAAGTGCTTACATATTCCGGCATGCCTGTCTCGGGAGCCTCTGTAAAATACAATGTGAACTACCGACCTCCGATGAGATGGCATTCATATAGTAATGCATCTTACGATTCTTCTGTGACTACTGATGCTGAAGGCAGATACGAAATTGAGCTCCCGACAGCCAATCTGAAAGGCACTCAGTTTGAACGTGGTGTGTATTCTGTAAATCTTTCTGCCACATCTCCTGCCGGCGAGACTCAATCAGGGCCGACAGAAAGATTTGCCCTTGGGAAAGAGTTTCATATTCGGCCCTCTTTCTCAGATTTGAAAATGGATATATCCGACAGCATCCCGGATATGATCTATTATGTAAAGGATATGTTAGATAGAAATGTAAAAAAGGAACTCTCCTATAAATTAGTGAATAATACATCGAAGGCTACCGTCGCAGAAGGGAGTTTCATGTCGCCTATCCTTAATCTTCCAAAGAAGGATTATCCTTCTGCCCTATATACTATAAAGGTGACGCTTAAAGAAGATACCTTGGTGCAGTCAGAGATGCCCATTGTATTCTGGCGCAAATCAGACAAGACTGCCCCGGAAGGTACCGGACTATGGGTTCCACAAACTAATGTCACTGCAGAATCAGGTCAGACAGAAGTCAAAGTGACTGTGGGTAGCAGCATATCAGACCGCTGGATTCCGGCTGTAGTGTCTGAAAATGGGAAAATTCTATCTATGCAATGGCTACATGTAGAGAAAGATAATCTTTCAGTTCCTGTAGGTGTTCCCGCAAGCGACCACAACTATATGCTCAATCTCACATATCTCTCAGAACTGAATCTTGAGATAGCTAATTTATCCATTTATCCTGCATCAGCAAAGGATAAATTGAGTGTGGCGACTGAGTCTTTCCGCGATAAGATTTCAGCCGGCGATAAAGAAAAATGGTCGTTTAGATTCTATCGTCCCTCAGGCAAAGTTTCGGAAATCCCGGCTATAGCCGTAATGAGTGACGCCGCCTTGAATGCCCTGACTCCCTTCCAATGGACTTTCTATCCGATCAGCAACGGATACTCTTCTTTCTATAGGATGCATGGAGACTTCAACGACTTAAGGAATTACAGTTATTCTCTTAAAGATTCAAAATACCTCAGATATACTTCTTTCTCATTCCCTCATCTCAACGATTACGGCCAAGACTGGGGTCTATATAGTATAAGATACGGCGGCGACGTAGCCTACGTCACCGGAGTTGTGAATGAAATGGCAGTAATGCGTTCTTCCGCTCCAGCAATGAAGATGATGGCTAAAGCTGCTCCAACAGCAGCAGAAGAAGTAGCTATGGCTGATATTGCAATGGATGATGGTGTAATGGATTATGCTGTGGAAGTCGAAGAAGATCAAGAAGAATCTATAATGATTCGCGGTAATGGCGATGGGGGCGGTTCAGCGTCAACTGACACTCCCGACCTGCGGGAGACGGAATGTCCCGTGGCTTTCTTCATGCCTTATCTCATCTCTGACAAGGATGGCATTGTCAACATTGACTTTACAGTCCCCAATTTCAATACGACGTGGGCATTCCAACTATTAGGTTACGACGAGTCTCTCCAAGTTGCCAACACGACTCTCGAGGCTGTAGCTTCAAAACCCATCATGGTTTCTACCCATGCTCCTCGCTTTGTGCGTACCGGCGATGTCATAACCCTGACAGCCACAGTATTCAACAATTCGGATGCCACTTGCTCTCCTAAATGTCGCATTGAATTGGTTGACCTGATCTCAGGAAAGACAATCGAAGCCAAAGATTTCAATCCCGGTCCAATAGCAGTTGCTGAAAACTCTCTCATCTCTTTGCAATGGACTGTTCCTTCCGATGTTTCCTCTATTGGGTTCAGGGCTTATGCGGAGGCAAACAATCACAGCGACGGTGAGCAGGCTCTTGTTCCTGTACTTCCGGCTTCATCTCCCGTAGTGGAGTCAACACCATTTTGGATAGCTCCTGATGGGCAAGAAGTTGAAGTGAAACTTCCGAAATTTAAGGATACCGACCAAGTGACTCTGCAATATTGCGACAATCCTGCTTGGTATTGCCTTACAGCTCTCCCCGACATTGTGGTGCCTGACTCAAAGAGTGTGACATCCAAAATGCAAGCACTTTTCGGAAATGCCATAGCTTACCACCTCATTTCTTCCAATGCTAATCTGAAGACTGGCCTTGAAACTATGCTATCCGACAAAAATTCTCAGTTATCAGCTCTGAAGAGCAATCTTCAGAAAGATGGAAATCTGAAAATTACCCAACTCAACAACACTCCATGGGTCAACAATGCAGAGTCTGAGACTCTCCGCATGAGCCGCCTAAGCTCTCTTTTGAGCGATACAACCGCTCTGAAAGCAATAGGCGACATTCTCGGCGATGTCAGGTCGCTTCAAGACAGAAGTGGAGGTTGGAGCTGGTGTCCGGATATGCAACCCTCCCCCTACATCACTCGCAACGTTTTGAGTAAATTTGCGATGATCCTGAAAGCCGGAGCAATTGAGCATCTCGAAGGAGCCACGCCAATGGTGAAGTCAGCAATCCGCTATGTTGATTCAGAGGCCATCAAGGATTATAAGAAGTATCATATGAAAGGCGAATCCCTAAGTTATCTTCTCGACTGGCTCTATGTCAGAAGCACTTTCCCAACTGATTATCTCCCTAAAGATGCTGTTGGCACTGATATGACTTCTATCGCAAATAAAGCATATAAGGACATAGCAAAAGAATGGAAAGATCTTGGCATTGGGTCAAAGGCTAAGGCTGCAACTCTCCTATGGCGCGCAGGCGATCATAAGACGTCGAATGAAATCCTTGAGTCTCTTCGTCAATTCGCAAGTGAATCTCCCGAAAAAGGTATGTGGTTTGACAATCTTAACTCAGGATGGGGAGGCATGAACACCCTTCAGACCACAACCCTTGTTCTCGAGGCGTTTGTAGAAATCCAACCAGCCAATAAGATAGTTGACTCCCTACGGCAATGGCTCGTACTTGGTCGTCAATACCAAGATTGGGGCTCCCGCTCCTTCATTGTTGAGACTGTGAATGCCATACTGACATCTGGCACAGATTGGACAGAATCTTCTTCTGCCAATACTCCGGAATTCCATCTGAAAGGGGAAAAATTGGCTATTCCTGCAGCTGCAAAATTGACAGGTGCTTTCACTATGAATCTCGATGCCAAAGATGCTTCCAAGAAGACATTGACTATCTCCGGAAAAGGAAATTCTCCGGCATGGGGTGGAGTGATTTCTCAGTATGAATCTCCTATCCTTGACGTAGTCGCCGCCGATATGCCTGAACTCTCAATCCGCAAAAGCATTGTGGCTCTCGTGCAGGGAGACAATGGCGAATTGACTCCCAAAGAAGGAATCACATTGACAAAGGGAATGAAAGTAAGGGTGACTCTCTTCATCAATGCAGATCGAGATATGGACTACGTGGCTGTGACCGACGAAAGAAGCGCATGTCTCGAACCGGTCGATCAACTCTCGGGCTACACTGCATCTGATGGCATAGGTTTCTACAGAGAAGTACGCGACACAAACACCAATCTCTTCTTCGGATGGCTTCCCAAAGGACTGCACGTAGTCTCCTACGACTGCACTGTGAGCCAAGAAGGCACTTTCAGCTGCGGCATAGCGACTGCCCAATCCCAATACTCTCCCACAGCTGTAGCCCACTCAGCCGGCTCCCTGCTGCACGTCAAATGATTTCCGATTAAAAAGAAGCGATATGACTCGAGATTTATCCGGATTCTCGAGATGCATAGAATTAAAAAAAGGAAGAACCTTGTTGGGCTCTTCCTTTTTTCATTTTATCCTCTGTGTGCCTTATGTGTGAAATTTAATTCAAAAAAATGCTAAAAAAAATATTGCAATTTTAAGAATTTTTAAGTACCTTTGCACTGCGATTGTGTGCCTACCCCACACCATCGTGCCTTAACATCTGAATAAACAATTAAAACATAACAAAATATATGAATTTACTGTTGGAAATAAGCAACGGAGATTTAGCGATTACAGCTGCTCTTACCGGTATGACACTGGTGTTTGCCGCATATTGGATCGCTCGCCTGATTGGCCCTAAATCCTATTCGGTAAAGAAAGGAGAGACATACGAGTGCGGTATCCCGACTCGTGGCGAATCTATGATTCAGTTCAAGACTGGCTACTACATTTTCGCCATCCTGTTTCTCATTTTCGATGTAGAGACTATCTTCCTCTACCCTTGGGCTACTATTATGCGCAGCCTTGGACCATCAGGACTTCTCTGCATCGCAATCTTCATGTTTATTCTTGTTTTAGGCCTTGCTTACGCTTGGCGGAAAGGAGCTCTCAAATGGCAGTAACTATTGATGATGTGAAAATCAAGTCGATGAAGACGGAAGACTTCAAAGACAATGAATACATCGAAAAACTCGTTGAAGAACTCAACGCTACCGGTGCCAACGTAGCCGTCGGCAAACTCGACCAGCTTATCAACTGGGGTATATCTAACTCTCTTTGGCCTCTTTGCTTCGGCACAAGCTGCTGCGCTATTGAGTTTATGTGTCTTGGCGCAGCTCGCTACGATATGGCTCGTTTCGGCTTCGAGGTGGCTCGTAACTCACCCCGTCAGGCCGATTACATCATGGTGCAGGGAACGATCGTCCATAAGATGGCTCCCGCTCTCGTACGCCTTTACGATCAGCTTGCCGAGCCAAAGTACGTCATCGCTTGCGGTGGTTGCGCTGTCAGCGGAGGTCCATTCAAAAAGTCTTATTGCGTAGTCGATGGCGTCGACAAGATTCTTCCCGTCGATGTCTATATCCCCGGTTGCCCTCCTCGCCCGGAAGCCATGTTCTATGGCCTTATGCAGCTTCAGCGTAAGATCAAGATTCAGAAGTTCTTCGGTGGAGTCAACCGCAAGGAGAAAATCAAAGATTTCTTCCGCAAGCATCCTGAAGATGCAGGCGAGTATTAATCAATATTTGTCAACAATACACAACTTATAAAATGAGCGTTAAAGACAAAATAAGCAAGATTTGCCCGTCTGCCACATTTGAAGAAGGAGATGTCCTTCTCGTCAATGTGCCTGCTGAAGACTGGAGAGCTCTTGCTGAAGCACTCAAGCATGACCCGGAGCTCAATTTCGATGTCCTCTCCGCTGTCGTCGGCATGGACTGGAAAGAGACTCTCGGAGTGATGTATTACTTCACTGCTACAAGCCGCAACTGGGAGATGCTGTCGGTGAAAGTTGCTGTCGCTGACCGCGAGAACCCTTATATCGACACTGTCTCCGATCTTTGGAAAGTGGCTAACTTCCAGGAGCGAGAGGTCTACGATTTCTATGGCATCAAGTTTATCAACCATCCCGACATGCGCCGCTTCTTCCTGCGCAACGATTGGAAAGGTTATCCTCTACGCAAGGATTATGATGCCGACCCAAAACTGAATCCGATTCCCGAAGACGACGAGAAAAACGAGGATGCTACTGTTTCATATGTGAAGGATCCTAACGGTGTCATCAAGCCTATTCCTTCCAGAGTGTTTGAAATGCACGATTATGTGATGAACATTGGCCCTCAGCACCCCTCAACCCACGGCGTTATGCGTTTCCGTGTTGCCCTCAATGGCGAGGAGGTGAAGAAGATTGATGTTGTCTCCGGTTACATCCATCGCGGTATCGAAAAACTCTGCGAAGAACTTGGCTATCCACAGATTCTCCATTTCACCGACCGTATGGACTACATGAGTGCCCATCAGAACCGTCACTGCCTATGTGCATGTATCGAAAAGGCACTTGGTCTTCAGGTTCCTGACCGCGCTGTAGTGATCCGTACTATCATGGATGAGCTTATGCGTATCTCCAGCCACTTGCTTGCCTTTGGATGTACGGCTATGGACCTTGGAGCTACCACTGCATTCTTCTATGGTTTCCGTGAGCGTGAGATGGTGCTCGACATCTTCGAGAAGACTTGCGGTGCCCGTATGTCGATGAATTATAATGTCATCGGAGGTGTGATTGCCGACCTTCATCCGGATTTCGTGAAGGATGTAAAGGCTCTTCTCGCTATCATGCCTGAACGCTTGAAAGAATACCACACCGTATTCTCAGGAAATATTATTGCAAAAAATCGTCTCCATGTAGGTCACCTCAGCAAAAAAGACGCTATCAACTATTGCATCACCGGACCTTCAGGACGTGGCTCCAACTGGAGCTGCGACTGCCGCAAGAAACACCCTTACGCAGCATACGACCGCGTAGAGTTTGATGAAGTTCTTCTTGACGGTTGCGATTCTTACTCTCGCTACATGGTGCGTATGAAGGAAATCGAACAGAGCTGCAGAATAATAGAGCAACTCATCGACCGCATCCCTGAAGGCGACATCCGTGCTCAGGTGCCTAAGATCGTGAAGCTCCCTGTAGGACATTGGTATACTCAGGTGGAGGCATCCCGTGGCACATTCGGTGTCTACATCGAAAGCGACGGCTCCAAGAATCCCTACCGTGTGCATTTCCAGAGCCCTTGCTTCAACCTCGTAGGAGTAATGGACCTCTGCTGCCGTGGCAACATGATAGCCGACGTAATCACCATCGGTGCTGCCCTTGACTTCGTGATTCCTGACATTGACCGCTAACTAAATCTAATAGAAAAACGACATGTTTGACTTTAGTGTAATCACAAACTGGTTCAACAACCTTTTGTTAGGATGTATGCCTGAATGGGCGACAGTCCTTGTGGAATGCATCGTAATCGCCGTGATCCTCCTGGCTGCCTATTCTGTGCTGGCGATGTTCTACATTTTCTACGAACGTAAGCTCTGTGCTTACTTCCAGTGCCGTCTTGGCCCGATGCGTGTTGGTCCTTGGGGTCTCATGCAGCTCTTCGCCGATGTCATAAAGATGCTCATCAAGGAGATTATCTCCCTAAAAGGTACAGATAAATTCCTCTTCAAACTTGCTCCTTACATTGTAGTTGCTGCTTCTGTGACTGTCTTCGCTTGCCTCCCATGGGGCTACGGATTGCAGCTGATCAACTATAATATAGGCATCTTCTTCATGCTTGCCGTTTCAAGCCTTGGCGTTATTGGTATCCTCCTTGCCGGCTGGGCTTCCAACAACAAGTATTCTCTCGTAGGCGCTATGCGTAGTGGTGCTCAGATGGTCAGCTATGAGATTTCTATGGGTCTCGCCCTGCTTGCTATCGTATGTTTGGCAGGCACAATGGATATCAACGAACTCGTTTGGGCTCAAGAAAATTGCTGGTTTATATTCAAAGGCCAGATTCCGGCAATCATTGCCTTCGTGCTTTATCTGATTGCAGCCACTGCCGAGACCAACCGTGGTCCGTTCGACCTTCCGGAAGCAGAACACGAGCTGACAGCCGGTTTCCATACTGAGTATTCCGGTATCAGCTTCGGTATGTTCTACTTGTCAGAATACCTCAACCTATTCATTGTCAGCGGTATCGCTTCTCTGATGTTCCTTGGTGGCTGGATGCCTTTCCACATTGCAGGTTGGGATGGCTTCAACAATGTAATGAACTGGATTCCAAGCATCGTATGGTTTTTAGGAAAGACTTTCTTCATCAGCTACATCATCATCTGGTTTAAGTGGACTTTCCCTCGCGTGCGTATCGACCAGCTCCTCGCATTTGAATGGAAATACCTCATGCCTATCGCTCTCGTCAACCTCTGCCTCATGGCAGTCTGCGTAGCCTTAGGCTGGACCTTCTAAAATTTCCAAGCCCCTAAGGTCCTTAAAGCCCCTAAGATCCTTAAAGCCCTTAAGGTCCTTAAAGCCCTTAAGACCCTTAAAGTCCTTAAAACAAATACACCGGGAGACCGTCTGATCCCGATCTCCCGGACCAATATTAACAACACTTTTTCGACATTCTAAAAATGAGCGCAAACAAAGGAACGATCACTCAAGTCATCGGCCCCGTAATCGACGTTAGTTTCGAGGGCGGAAAAGAGAACATCCCCCCTATCTACGCGGCTCTCAAGATCACGCGTGACAATGGCGAGGAACTGATTCTCGAAGTCGAGCAGCATATCGGCGAACAGACTGTACGCTGTGTAGCTATGGAATCTACCGACGGTATCCGCCGCGGTATGGAAGTTGAAAACCTTGGTCGCCCCATCGCTGTTCCTACCGGACAGCAGGTGAAAGGGCGTCTGCTTAATGTGATTGGTGAACCCATCGACCACCTTCCGGAGCTCGACCGCGATCATCTTCGCCCAATCCATCAGCCGGCTCCAGCTTTTGAAGACCTCGCTATCTCTACTGAAATCCTTCTTACCGGTATCAAGGTTATCGACTTCCTCGAGCCATACACAAAGGGTGGTAAGATCGGTCTCTTCGGTGGTGCAGGCGTAGGAAAGACAGTGCTTATCCAGGAGCTTATCAACAATATTGCGAAAGGTTCCAACGGTTTCTCTGTGTTTACAGGTGTTGGTGAACGTACTCGTGAGGGCAACGACCTTCTCCGTGAAATGATCGAGAGCGGCGTCATGAAATATGGCAAGAAGTTTGAGGAAGGCATGGAGAAAGGACAATGGAATCTTGCCGACGTTGACATGAAAGAAGTGGAAAAGAGCCAGGTGACCATGGTGTTCGGCCAGATGAACGAACCGCCGGGTGCACGTCTCCGTGTAGCACTTTCCGGTCTTACAGTGGCAGAGCAGTTCCGCGATGCTGAAGGTGGAGGCCAGGATATCCTTCTCTTCATCGACAACATTTTCCGATTCACTCAGGCAGGTTCTGAGGTGTCAGCGCTTCTTGGCCGTATGCCATCTGCTGTAGGTTATCAGCCGACTCTTGCTTCTGAGATGGGTGCCCTTCAGGAACGAATCACTTCCACTAAGAATGGTTCTATCACTTCTGTACAGGCTATCTACGTGCCTGCCGACGACTTGACTGACCCGGCTCCGGCTACTACATTCTCTTTCCTTGATGCAACGACTGTGCTCAACCGTAAGATTGCCGAGCTCGGTATCTACCCTGCAGTAGACCCTCTCGACTCCACTTCACGTATCCTCGACCCGAATATCATAGGCGAAGAGCACTACAACGTAGCTCAGCAGACCAAGCAGCTTCTTCAGAAATACAACGACCTTCAAGATATCATCGCCATCCTTGGCGTAGACGAACTCAGCGACGACGACAAACTTGTCGTGTCTCGCGCTCGCCGTGCACAGCGTTTCCTCAGCCAGCCATTCCATGTAGCTGAGCAGTTCACAGGCGTTCCGGGTGTCATGGTACCTCTTCAGGAGACTATCCGCGGCTTCAAGATGATTCTCAGCGGCGAGATGGATGAATATCCTGAACAGGCATTCCTAAATGTCGGCACTATCGACGAAGCGATCGCCAAGGGCAAGAAGATGCTTGCTGAAGTATAACAAATAGCACATTTCGATAATGACTTTAGAAATCATTTCACCTCAGGAAGTCGTTTTCAAAGGCGATGCTGATTCCGTGACTTTACCCGGAGAACTCGGTAAGTTTACGGTGCTAAAAAACCACGCGCCTCTGATTTCTGTGCTTGTAGAGGGTTCGATAGCCTACCGCACCCCTTCCGGCGAGGAAAACACCTACGCCATAAAGGGTGGACTGGCAGACATCGACAATAATGTAATATCGGTGTGCATCTATTAACGCTACTACAATGAGAAAGAAATTTGCCATACTGTTTTTGCTCATGTCTATCTTAGCCATACCTTTCTCCGCTAAGGCTTCGGAGGAAGGAAAGGGTACGGTAGACGTGAAAGGAAACATCTTCCATCACCTCGGTGACGGCTACGGTTGGGAAGTGCCTTTCAGCCATACCTACCGGATTCCGCTCCCGGTGATCGTAAGGGCGGAAGACGGAAGCTGGCACTGCTTCTCTTCTGGCAGACTTGTCAAGCACGAGGAGATGATAGATCCGGAGTCCAGCAAGATTCATGTGGTCAGTGTTCCGCAGATTGTCACAATCGATAAAAATGGTAAGCCGGCTTATCAGTTTGTACTTGCGCATGAAAGCAAACACAAAGATAAGGTGGTGCAACTCCTCCCCACTTCTGAAAGTGAAGAGGCTCAAGCTGAAAATATAGCTGCCACTCAGAATGACGAGATAGTCGATGGCTTTGTGAAGTTTGATGGAAAGTATTATAAGGAATATCGGCCATTCGATATCTCCATCACTAAAAATGTCCTCGCTCTCTTCATCGCAGCAGCAATAGTCACATGGATGGTGATGGCTCTCGTGAGATTCTATGCTCGCAAGGGCTTCAAGGCACCCCGAAAAGGTATGGGATTCCTCGAACTCTGCATTGATTTCATCTACACCGGAGTGATCAAGAGCACTCTCGGCGACAAGGCTCCCAAATTCGCCCCATATCTGCTGACAGCATTCTTCTTTATCCTTGTGATGAACCTCCTTGGACTGATCGTCATATTCCCCGGCGGCGCAAACCTTACGGGCAATATCGCAATCACACTCGTATTGGCAGTGATGACATTCGTAGTCACCAACATCAACGGCAACAAGCACTATTGGAAAGAGATCTTCTGGCCTGATGTGCCCTTGTTCCTAAAGTTCCCATTGCCAATCATGCAGGTGATTGAAGTGTTTGGAATCTTCACTAAGCCGGCAGCCCTCTGCATCCGTCTCTTTGCAAACATGATGGGTGGACACATGATCGTCATCACTCTCACCCTTCTTATATTCATCTTTGCAGCCTACGGAGCGGCAGTCGCAGGAGGCACAGCAGTGATTTCAATCCTCTTCTCCATCTTCATGCTGCTTCTCGACACTCTGGTCAGCTTCATCCAGGCCTACGTCTTCACCCTCCTCTCTACCATCTTCATTTCGATGGCAATCCACGAGGAGCACGAACCCCACGCCCACGAAGCCCACGAATCAGCTGAAGCCACAGCTCCCGCCAAAGCCTGATATTTTATATATCTTATAAATCTTATAAGACTTATAAATCTCATAAAGAATTAAAAAATAAAAACAATAATAACTCTAAAAAAGAAAAAGACTATGTTTTCAATGATTTTAGTAGCTGAAGCTCTTGCTTCTTTCGGCGCTGCTTTCGGAGCAGGCCTCGCAGCTATTGGTGCAGGTATCGGTATCGGTAAGATCGGTAGCAGCGCAATGGAAGCCATCGCACGCCAGCCGGAAGCAGCCGGCGACATCCGTTCAAACATGATCGTGATCGCTGCCCTTATCGAAGGTGTAGCTCTCTTCGCTGTGATCGTTTCTGCTCTTGCACTCTTCATCTAATTGGCTTCAGCCTTATAATTTCTTAATATAATGGAATTATTCACGCCCGATTTTGGACTGGTTTTCTGGATGTTCGTTGCGTTCATCATCCTCTTTGTCATTCTTGCAAAGTGGGGATGGCCCGTGATCATCAAGCAGATGGAAGGGCGTGCTGACGCTATCGACAAAGGTGTGGAAT
>CAMWLX010000042.1 GCA_947175225.1 uncultured Porphyromonadaceae bacterium | reverse complement strand
CATATCTGTGAATTTTACAATCTGAAATCAGCAAGTTGAACTTGCGAAACTTAAATAATTAATTCATGACTTATTTATTATGACTAAAGTTAAGACTTTTATAGCGGCTGCTGCAGCCGTAATGATTTTGGGTCTGGCTGCGTGCAGCAATGTGGAAGATGGTTTCCATGTAGCTGACCGTAGCAACCTTAAGCTTTCTATTAGCCCCCAGAGCACTCAGTCGGGGGGTACTTCCGCAAGCACTCAAAATCTATCTATCATCAACGCAGTGAATGGCTCTGACAAGGTGTATGTAGACTGTCCCGCCATATGGAAAGTGGAAGTGCTGCCTAATAGCAAACCGGAAGCACACTCCGAATGGACTCTTTATATTGGCGAAATCGGTAAAGACGAAAAAGGAAACTATTTCACTTATACCAGCTCTATTAATGCAAAGGAGGAACGTTATTGGGAGAATGCCATTAAAGTCTTTGTGGAGGGTCTGGATGGCGAAGAACTTGTCCCGCAATATCTTACAGTAAGACAAGGAGCCAATGTCTTGGTGCCAAATCCAACATCATTCGAAATTTTTCCGGCATCCGGTAAAGGTGGTACTATTAATGTTAAGGCTTCCGACAATTCTTGGAGTGTGGAGTCTGATGTAGAATATATGTCGGCTTTTCCGACAGGGTGGATCACTATTGACCGCAGCAAAAAAGATGATGGCACTATCTCGTTCGATGTGCATGCTAATAGAGGCACATCTGTACGTTCTGGAAATATCCGTTTCCTTGATGGCTCAGGAAAAGAAGTTGCAGTAATCGACATCAGCCAGTTGGGTTCTAACCATACTTTCGACGCCTATTTAAATTCAGTCGGTTTGATTTCTTGCGATGGTGCTTCTTTGACTCTCAATGTGCTTACCGACAAACGTTGGAAAGTGGAATGTGCAGAAGCTTCTGCAGAAGGGTGGTTGACTATAGAGGGACTTGGACAAAACCAGTTGCCAACAGTTGGCACTGAAGGAGGTGCCGGTAAGCAGATTTCGGTTGTGGTGGCTCCTAATGGCAATCAGGGAAATAGAACAGCGAAGATTACTCTCAGCAGTACTGAAGATGAAGTGACTGCAATACATATTCCTATCATTCAAGCCGGAACCCAACAGCCCGCTCTCACAACTCCGTGGCTTGAAGGTATTTGCGATCAAAAGAAAGTGGATATCTTTGCCCGATTCTACTCTGATACAGAAATTTTAGATTCCGGTATTGAAATACGATATGTTAGAGGTGATTATGCATCTGAAGATGCCGGTTTTGTCCGTGTTTCTAATAGGAATGAAAATTCTGGAAATGATGGAATAATATACGTGCAGTTAAGCAAGGATGAAGACTATAGCGGATTGGAGTATCGGGCCGGCACTAATTACGAAATACGCTCTTATATAGTGACCTCCGGGTCTACTATATATTCTACTGTAGTTGAATTCACAGTTCCAGGTGTCAAACCAGGCAATGGCGATCAAGGAAATCCCGACATAAAATAAAATGTTGACTGCTATGAAGAAACGATATTCAATTGCAATTGGATTGGCTGCGGCATGCTGTATGATGATTTCAGCAGCTGTCTCTCGCCACTTCAATGAAAAGGAGGAGATGCTTGGAAAGAGCTTTTCTACCGCATCTGTCGTAGCGAAGACTACGGAGACTCCTCCGAATATATCTGTAAAGAAAGCTGCCTCCAATCAGACGTTCCCTTCTATCGACGAATTGGTGAGAGCTTATAGGTGGAAATCATACGAATATAACAGCAATTATAACGGTTGGGTCAATCGTGAGCTTTGGATCAGTAGAGGAGAAGCTGACAATGATCTGCAGCTTGTCTTTGATAACAATTGGGTTGTAAAAGCCACCTACAATCAGAATGATGGAGTGATATCTGTAGAATCTCCTCAGTTTATTAGGCACGACGACTATAATGATATAGATGTCTACTTCCATCATTGCCGTTGGAATGAAGATGGAGAAAGAGTTTTTCTTGACTCTCCCTTAACGATATCAGTATTTGACAATGATCTTCTTGTAGATGCTAATGACATTATATATATTGGTAATGAGGATGTAGGCTATTTTATAAGTGCCGACAATAATTCATTTACCGACTACAATTGTCCGGAAGGTTATTCAAGAGTAGGAAATACAAAATTGTTTTCCCGTAATTTTGAGAATATCGATATTTACGGCTTGTTCGAAAATACATATTATAGATCAACTTTTAGTGATGGAGGATATAAAGTCTCTTTGCAAGTTAATGATGGATACGCTTGCCAAATGGACTGTTCTTCTAAACAGACTTTAGATGGTGTTGATTTTTATGCAAAAGTAGAGCAACAAGGTGAATTTGCAAGAATAAGTTATATTCTGCAAAACAATAACGATACTGATGCCACAATCTCTATTGGAACTCATGCCGATGTTATGATCGGAGACAATGACAGGGCTCCTATCACAAGGAGAATAGATACACTTGAACAGACTTATGGTCTTACTATGAGCAACGGTAATGGCGCTCAGCTTTGTGTGCTCTTTGGAGCCGGATTGACCGGCGTTACAGCTGTGGATGATTTCTGGTTTGGTTATTATAGTACAAATTCCAATCCGGATAATATGGTGGGTAATTATTATTCCGGTGGCGATTATATGGTTGAAAACGGCAGTTACGATTCCGGTATGGGTTGGTGCTGGAAAAACCGTGTCATCCCAGCCGGAGAAACTCTCACATTCTCTTACTTGATTGGAGTAGGAGATGTCAATCTCGAACCGAATTTCTCGTTTGCTGTAACTCCCGAAGATCCTGAAGGATGGAACAATCTGTCATTGCCTCATCAATTGACCATCAATGGCGAATATGAGAGTCCCGCTGGAGTTGACGGCAGAATTGAATATGCCGTAGAGGATAGCGAAGAGTGGATTGCTCTTACTGATATGCTCCCTTCCGGCAGCGAATTTGAAGGATCCATGACGGTAATGTTTGATGCCTCAAAACCGATACACTCCATCAAATTCAGGACTGTAGATAATGTAGGCAACACTACTATGCTAAAGCCTATTGAATATATTGATGTGAAATACATTGATTATGCAGGCGTTGAAGAGCGTACTTACAATGGAAATCCTCAGACTCTAAACATTACATCCCAACAGCTTGGCGAAGAAGAATTCACGGTTGCTTATTTAAACAATGTGAATGCAGGGACCGCATCATTCCGTCTTGAGGGTGTATTCCCATATTCCATTGGACGCAGCCCTTACTTCGATTTCACCATAAAACCGTTGGCTCTTGATGGAGATATTACTCTTAAAGAGGATACTTTCGTATTCAACAATGCTGCTCTCTATCCGGAATGGAGCTTCTCAAATGAAGTGTACACTTCATTGCTTCGGGATCAGGATTATACTGTCGTCTACAAAAATAATTTCTACCCCGGCACTGGCTCAGTCGAAGTGTCAGGTTGCGGCAACTATATCGGTAGCTTCTCCAAGGAATTTACGATAGATAAGGCTCCGCTTTCTGAAAGCCTCTATTCAGTCGTTTTGCCGGAAGAAGACATCGTTTATGATGGGAATGTACATTCCGCTACATTTACCGGCGCGGAGGGAGTTGGCTCCCCGACATTCAGATATGTAGATAATAGCAATGGCGAGTCTTTAGATTCTGTTGCTGCTGCCGGCAAATTTGATATCTATCTCAGGATTGCTGATGGAGATTATTATTATGGTTCAGAAGAACGTCAGGTAGGATCATTCTCTATCTACAATTTTGATAATCAGGAATGGATGATTCTTAACGCCATCAACACTCAGCTTCAAGCTGCAGGAGCCTCTGAAACATGGAATATGGCTAATGGGATCACTTCTGTTGGCTCTTTCGAGGGTCTCAAGATTAAAGAAGGTCATGTCGTTGGAATCGATCTTTCTTCACAAGGACTGACGGGTGATTTCCCTCTATCTATATTGTCGTTGCCTAAATTGAAGAAAATTGATGTCTCAGGCAATGATTTGTCTGGCGATCTCCCGATGACATTGATGGCAATCGCTTCTCAAAATCCTTCGGCTTTGGCTCCTATAGATACCTTGAAGATTAATGGCAATGAATTTAGCGGCAATCTCGGAATCCTTGCACATTGTCTTCCGTCGCTCACATATTTGGATGCCTCCTACAATAAGTTTGAAGAGATTTATCCGGAAATTCCATCGTCTGTGAAATACTTGAATATCAGAGGTCAGCAAATAGAACGCACTATTGAGTTGAATCTCTCGAATATTGACATTGAGAATCTGAAGACACAGATTCCATCGATTATTCTCTATGATCCGAAGGCATACGGCTTTAAAAATGAAGTCGGAGTCCTTATGTCGACAGAGGCTCTGTCTGAAGGGGCAACCCCGTCGGGCGAAAAGTGGTCGTTGCAACTTTATATAGCAGGCAGCAATGTAATGCCGACAGTGGTAGGCAGCAACACCTATAAAGGACGCAGCGGCGACACTCTATATGTCTATGGCATGCAAGATGGAGAACTGAATGGAATAAGATTCAATGTCAAACTTAGCTTTGATCAGGGTGATGCCAATTTCTTCAACGGTATAGATGCATCCGACCTTCAGGCTACAATCCTATATGCATTCGGTGAATATTCTACTATGCCGTTTAATTTCACTGCCGCCAACACCTACGAAGATGATGTCATTAATGTCCAGGATGTGGCATGCACTGTCAATATCCTCCTTTCTCTTATGGCTCAGGATGTCAATAATCCTTCTTTGCGTAGGGTAAAGAGTGTGCAGGATGATGATGTAGAGGCAAGGATTATCCTGTCTGGAGGTAAGGTGATTCTCTATTCAGAAAAGCCTATCGCAGCTTTGACTCTTAAAGCTTCAGGCGACGTAGAGTGGATTGCAGATCGTTATGGTCTCACTCAGTCGGTAGCAGGTAGCAATATGGTGGCTTATTCACTTGCCGGTGCGGAGATACCATCCGGTGCCACTGTGATAGGGGAGTACTCGGGAAATGCCGAAATCCTTTCAGCATCCCTTGCCGACTCTATGGCTCTTCCGGTCAGCGTCTCTGTTGATTTAGATGCAGAGTCCGGCGTAGATCATCTGCCATTTGATATTGATGATAATTGTCAGATCTTCGATGTGACGGGCCTCAGACATACCAGCCTTGTAAAAGGCCTCAACATTATTGTACGCGACGGAAAGACCGTCAGATACTTTAACACCAAATAGCACAACATCATGAAATCTAAGTATTCAATAGTGACACTGCTCTTTGTCCTCATAGGCTTTGCTTCTATGTGGGCACAAGACAATACTGTCTCGATTCCGGATATGAAAGTAGGAAAGGGTAAGACTGTAAGCATGCCTGTTGCAGTGTCAAACTCAACGGATATTGTTGCGGTCCAGTTCACCCTTACAGTGCCTGATGGCATATCCATCGACACCTCTTCGGCAACCTTGTCTGAGAGGTGTCCGGGACATGCCATCTCTATGAAGGAGGTGTCATCTCATAAATATTTGACGATGATTTATTCTCCCTCCAATACTCCTATTTCAGGAAGCGATGGCACAATAATGACTGTAGATCTTTCTGCTTCCCCTTCCCTTGAAGAGGAATCAGTACACCCTATGACCCTCTCCGATGTGGTCCTTGCTCAACGGAATGGTGATAATATGGTGACCGGTTTTTCTGCCGGAAGTGTGACCATCGAGTCTTCTCCTGACTTTGAAGTCTCAGACGTGTCGGCAGATCCTTCTTCTTTGACGCCCGGCTCTCAGCTGACTGTCAATTGGAAAGTGTCAAACGTCGGCCCGAGGGATGCCACTGATGGCTGGAACACTGAGATCTTCCTTGAGAAGGATGGCATCTCAAAATTGGTCTATTCCGTTTGGAATGGAGAGTCTCTTCCCGTCAATGCTTCGATCGGATGCAATGCCACGTTTATTATTCCCGATATTTTGGGTCTTGATGGAGACTCGAGGGTTAAGGTCCAGGTCACATCTGCCGATGAAAAAGTGGGTTTGCAAGGCAACAATTATGCTTATGCAAATAGCAATGTCAACATTGCCAGACGCCTCTATCTTAATTATCCCGCTCTTCTGATAGTAGAGGAAGAAGCAAGGACCTACATGTATAAGCTTTCCAGAAGTGGAGACACTTCCTCTGCCCAGACTTTTGCAATAGCCATTGCTCCGGAAGATTCGCGTCTTGCCCTTGACAGTGAGGTCACTGTTCCGCAGGGAGAATCAGAAGTCTATTTTCCGGTGAAGGTCACTGCAAATAAAGTGCTCGACGACAACACCACTGCTAATCTTACCGTTTCGGGCAATGGATACTCTTCCGTCTCCAGTGTGATTACGATTGAAGATGATATCCTTCCGGATGTTGAAATGGCGTTTGACAGAGAGAAAGTAGTGGAAGGGGAGGAGTTTACTTTGACTGTCACTGCGCATCGCTCCGTGACGGTGGATACGCCTGTCTCCATATCTTGTGACACTCCTGCACGATTCGTGATTCCATCGGGAATTGTGATTCCTGCCGGGCAGCAGAGTGTAAGTGTCTTAATCTCTACAAAAGATGACAATCAGCCCGACCTTGACCATGAAGTTGGGTTCTCTGTCTTGATTGATAAGCATAATCCTACTACCGACTATATCCTTCTTGCTGACAATGATATGCCGACACTCACACTTCAGTTGAATCCTGATGCCTTAGCTGAGGATGCCGGCCCGTTGGCGGTCACTGCTATTATCAAGCGCACCGACAATATTGATAAGAAAATCACTATTCAGTTTAAGGATAATTCAAATGGTCAGATCTATTATGGTCGTCAGTCGTTTGAAATGGCTGCCGGTGTAGATGAGGCTGTTGTGAATCTCGGTCCGATTGATAATGATTTGGTGGATGGCGAACGCACATATAATATCACTGCCGCTGTCTATATAGCTTCCTGCTCATGCGCTGCTTCCGACATGGCTTCAGGTGGAGTTGTGACTGTGCCTCTGACTGTATTCGACAACGACGGCCCGGCTTTGAATATTACTTCCGCTTCCACTGTGATGCCGGAAGGTGGTGAGATTTCTATGGAAGTCAGTCGAAACACGAGCTCTGAACTCCCTCTTACGGTAAGCATTGAGTCTGATTATGCTGACCGGCTTGATTATCCGGCGAGTGTTGTGATTCCGGCTGGTGAGTCTAAGGTTTCCTTCGTAGTCAAGTCTTTGCCTAATGATGTGACAGATGATGGCTTCAATGTAGTCTTCACTGTATCTGCCGATGGGTATGCGAAAAGCACCACATGGCTCACTGTCACCGACCAGACCTTGCCCGATGCAAGGATTGCTTCTATTGCAGCTTCCGAATCTCGGGTGTTTGCCGACGAGCAAATTGAAGTGGAAATTGTAATTGCCAACGATGGCACCTATGATCTCCCTGCCGGAGTCCCGGTCAACGTATACGCTAATAATACTTCTAATTTAGTTGGCTCTGTCTATTCAAATCAAAGTGTGGCTCCCGGTGCGACCCTCTCTTTGACTTGTCCGGTGGTAATTAAAGGGATTGTCGGCGACAACGATATCTTTGCCATTGTCAATGAAAACAAGAGTGTCAAGGAACTTGTCTACACCAACAACTCATCCAATGTCATTAAGGTGGCAACTGTGTCTCCATTTGGTATCACGTTGTCTACTGACAAGGCTATCTATCAGCCGCAGGAGAAGGTGTCGATATCCGGCGTTTTGTCTGGCAAGAGAATTGCCAATGAGGATATTGAAGTCTATGTCATAAACGACGGTTATCGAAAGGCGATTGCTGCTAAGAGCGATGCCAATGGCAATTTCAGCTGTGAGTATACTCCATTCGACGGCCAGACAGGTCATTTTGTGATTGGTGCATGTTATCCCGGCGAGAATTCGCGTGCCGAACTGGCATCCATGGACATCTACGGATTCAAGCGCACAGAATCTGTCGCGATATCATTTGATGTTGTTCTTGGCCAATACTATATTGGATCTTTCGACATCATCAATACCGGCATCCTCGATCAGAATAATGTGACTGCTACAGTGATCGATAAGCCGGAGGGTTGTGATGTCAAGATACTTGGAGTTGTGTCTAATGACAATGGAAAAACTTATACTGTCAAGTATGAGGTCAGCAGCGACCGTCTAAGCAGTGGTGAAAATTATGAGAAATTCCGTATTCAAGTCTCAAGTGATGAGGGCGGAAGTCTTGTATCTGACATATATTTCTATTGTGTGACAGAAGAGAGTGTCTTGACTGCAAATATCGACCGTATCAATACTACAGTCACTAAAGGCACGCCCAGGGAATTCCCATTCACTATAATGAATACAGGCAAGGGTGAGACCGGAAAGATCACTTTCTCACTTCCCGATTGGATCACTCCCGCCACTCCAAAAGAGATGGCTTCTCTGAAGCAAAATGAATCAGCCGACGTTGTCTTGCGTATTTCTGCAAAAGATAATTTCCCTCTCAACGGCGCTATTACCGGCCAGATAAGCATAAATTGCGAGTCGGGAAGAAATATTGTCATGCCATTTCAGATTACCCCGGTCTCTGAGGCTACGGGTACTCTCACGGTGGATGTGTGTGATGAAAATTCCTACTATTCCACAAGTGCTCCTCATGTCAGTGGTGCGAAAGTCAAGGTTACCAATCCTTATACAGGTGCCCTCGTAGCTGAGGGTCTCACTGGAGAGGATGGTCTTTATAGCGTTGTGCTCAATGAAGGTTACTACTCTTTGGAAGTGTCGGCAGATGGACACAGCGACTCATACAGTGCAAGGATTCTTGTCGATCCGGGTGTCGTGACTTCTCGCGTCGTAAATCTCAGCGTCAAGGGTATTGATGTAGATTGGACTGTAGAGCGTACTGAGATTGAAGATGAATATGAGATCACCACTACAGTCAAGTATGAAGTAAATGTCCCTGTTCCCGTTGTCGAGCTCATTGTTCCTGACAATCTTGGCATTGAAAACCTCCGGGAAGGGGAATCGCTCGTATTCAACGCTGTGCTTGTCAACCATGGCCTGATCACTGCTGAGGATGTGGATCTTATCCTTCCTTCCAATTTCGTCAACTATAAGTTTGAAAAGCTGAGCCATTTTGAAGCCTTTAATCTTGCAGCCCGGCAGAGTGTCCAGATTCCTGTGAAAGTCACTCGTCTGGGTGTCACTGAGGTTTCTGTAAAAGATCCTTGCCTCGCTTATTTTGGCACTATTTACTACTGGGATTGCGGTCTCGATCGCAAATGGCACAATTATTATATTTCGATCCAAGTCGGTCCTTGCCCCAATGTGGAGATTGTCTCTTCAGGTGGAGGCGGCGGATATGGAGGGGGCATATCAGGCCCGGGCACACGTCCAAGTGCAGGATCTTCCGGCGGATACGTTGCAAATATACCTTCAGGTGTTGTCGACACTGACAAGGGTTGCGAACCCTGCCAGAATAGCTTCCTCTTCAAGATGACTTCGGGACTTGTGAAGCAAATTCCTGTCATTTCTCAGACATTGGATTTCGTAGACCGGATAAACTGTGTCTCTGGAAATGCCGATGTAAATAGCCAATTGAGATGTGTCTTGCAGCATATCCCTGTCTTGAAAGACTTGGTGGAATGGGTAAGTCTTTACCGTCTTTATATACTGCCTCTCTTTGATGATTGTGTCTCCGGCTCGGCTGATTCCAATATCCCTTCTGTATCTGATATTACTATTGATGCGGTTTTGGCATCACGTCTCCCGGACGGTGATTCTGTAGCCGGATATCCTTCCTACGTGCAGGAATATCTCAATAAGTTGTCGCAATTGATCAATTCCATAAATGCAATGTATGAAATTGCTGCTGAAATTTGTGGAGATCCTTCTTGGATGCATGTCTCTGAAGAGGAACTTTCAATTTTATCGGCACAATTGATGAAATGGGATGGCAATCCTGAAAGCCTTGCTCCATATAAGCCTTCAAATATCACAAATGCGCAATATGAGATCTTTGCTCAAAGGATTTATAATACATTGAATGGCATCGATAGCCCCAATGTAGTAAATACTGATAGAGTGGTTAAGTGTTATCGTGAGATCACGCGAGTGATTGAATTCTCAGTCAATAGTGGCTATGGATCACTTCCCGATATGTTCAACGATGAGACAAATGTTGTAATGGCAAGCCTTAATGAGTCGCGCAATTCTGTCTGCTCTTCGGTGACCTTCCAATTCAGCCAAAATATGGTCATGACAAGGGAGGCATTCCGTGGCACTTTGAAAGTCTCAAATGGTCATGAATCTTTGCCGATTGAGAATTTCAAGCTTTATCTGACTGTTGCAGATGAAGACGGAAAGATTGCTACATCTCATGAGTTCCAGACTGCTCCTGAATCTCTCGTGGGCTTCGAAGGTCCGCTTGATCTTGAAGCCGGTTGGAGATTGGATTCAAAGTCTGATGGTCAGGCTACTGTCCTCTTCATCCCTACTAAATATGCCGCTCTCACTGAGCCGAAGAAATATAGTTTTGGCGGATTCATTTCATATTTGGATCCGTTCACGGGAAGTGAGGCTGTACGTGCTCTGACTCCGGTCACTCTCTCGGTGTCTCCTTCTCCAAATCTCGACCTCACTTATTTCATGCAGCGGGATGTAATAGGCGATGATCCTCTCACTGAGGTTGTCGAAGCTTCACAGGAAGCAGAATTCTCTTTGCTTATCAACAATACCGGATATGGGGATGCTAAGAATGTGCGAATGGTCACTCAGCAACCAAAGATTGTTGACAACCGTAAGGGTCTCGCTATTAAGCTTGATCTTCTGAGCAGCCAGCTGAATGGCGGCGACAAGACGCTCGCTCTTGGTGGAAGTGTTGCTACTGATTTCGGTGATATTCCTGCTAAGTCTACAACATATGCACAGTGGTGGTTTACGAGCGACCTCTTAGGGCATTTCGTAGAATATGATGTAAAGGCAACACACGTCTCAAGTTATGGCAATCCCGATCTCTCTTTGCTCGGAGATGTGACGATTCATGAGCTTATCAGAAGCATAAAGGTAGGTCTGAATGATGACAATGTAATTGGATTCTTGACCAACGATCTTACTGATGCCAATGACACTCCTGACATGCTCTATGTCTCAAATGGCGATATTCTCCCTGTGGCTACTCCGGCTGCCTGTGAAATCGAAAAGATTTCCGACACTGAATGTCTACTTTCTGTGGTGGCGGATGGCAATGGCTGGGTATATGGAAATGTCCTCGACCCGACTTATGGCAGGGCTCAGTTGAAGTCTGTGGTGCGCCAGAGCGATGGAGCTGTGATGCCGGAGCGTAATTTCTGGCTGACCGACCGCACACTGCGCGATGGTAAAGATCCGCTCTATGAACACAGAATTCATTTTGCCGACGAGATTGCAGAAGGTTCCGAGTCATATATCTTGAATTTCGATCCGATACCTGTATTGAAGCTCGAAGTTGTTTCCATTGAGGGTGTGCCGGCTGAAGGGACTGTTCTTGATAAGCCTCTCGAAAGTGTCAATGTGATGTTTAATAAGCATATTGATCCTGAAACATTCACTTCTGAAGATATCACCCTTTATACTCAGGGCCAACCTCGCAATGTAGGCCTTATCGGCATCTCTACTGAAGACAACAAGACATTCAAGCTTGACTTCTCTGCTCTCAACGATTCAATAATCAACGGCTTTAATGTGCTTACTGTGCAGACCGCCGACATTGTTGATGTAGATGGCTTCAAAGGCAAGGATGGCAAGCAAGCTTCTTGGGTCATGTATTTCAACAATCTTACTCGTCTGAGAGTCGATATACAGCCAAAGAATGGCGGTGTGATCAGTGTTCCGGGGTATCTCCCTGACGAAGTTGATGGTTCAATACATTACATCACTTACGGAGACACTGCCGACATTGTGGCTAAGCCTGCAACCGGTTACGATTTCACTGCTTGGTATATTGGAGATGAATATCTTTCAAGCGACACTATTATCTCAAGAACTATGGTCGGCGACCTTACTTTGATTGCCAAGTTCTCCAGAAAGAAAGTCAATCTCAATGTCCGCGAGGACCTCGATGGAGGTCAGATCTCAGGAGCAAGCACCGGAGTCTACCTTTATGGCGATTCTGTCAAATTGACAGCTGTGCCTGATGAAGATTTCTTGTTTAAGAACTGGATTGTAAATGGCTCAAAGGTCGATGGTGATAATATCCTTGATCTTGAATTGACTGAATCTACTGATGTCGCTGCAGAGTTCGTGCGTGATTTATATCGTCAGACTTTCAGTATTTATGAAGGTTGGAATTGGGTTTCTTCTTATTTGATGGAGCCTATTGACGCAGCCGACTTCAATGCAAGGACTTATCGCATCCTGGGACAATTCTCCGAGTCAATTCTTGATCCTTCTCTTGGTATGACCGGCGATGTAGATAATTTCAATCCGGGTCAGACATACAAGGTACAGAGTAATCTCGCATTCCTAAAGACTGTCAAGGGTCACCTTTATGATTTGGCTCAGCGTCCGATTGATCTTCATGCCGGATGGAACTGGATTTCATATCCTTACTTCGAATCAAGAACTTTGGAAGACGCCATTGCAAATGCATCTGATGGAGACTTTGTCGTTTCTCAGTTAGGTTTTGCCGAATATGCTGATGGCTATTGGCAAGGTTCTATCCAGACTCTCGACCCTGGATTGGGATACCTGTATAAATCAGAAGCTGACAAACGTCTTGCACTTGATTTCAGCGTTCAAACCAATCCGGCTGCGATTGCCTCAATGAGAAAAGTTGCAGGTATTAGTCATTTGGATGAAGTGGATATCCATAAGAACCCTAACACAATGAATATGACTGTAGCTCTTTCTGATGCCGATAATAGCCTATTGGGCTCAGATTATATCATTTATGCTATGGTGGGCAATGAATGTAAAGGTATCAGTGTCCCGGTAGGAGATCTGTTCTATCTTACTGTATATGGAGATGATCCGGTATCAGTATCATTCGTCATAGAAAATAGATCTACCGGTGAGACTTTCATTAGCTCTGATTCTATTGAATTCCGCAACGACATAGTTGGTAGTCGCAAGGTGCCGTATGTAATCAATGTAGGAGACGCTAACGGCTTGAATTCCGTTTCTGGCGAGACCCACATGATGAAGATTTATACTCCAAGCGGAATCCTTATTGATGACGATGCAGATTTCGAGTCAATTAAGTCTCTTGCTCCTGGTATTTATATCATTGATGGTAGAAAAGTTCTTGTAAAGTAACATTAATATTCAGTGGCCGAAGATTCGGTTCAGCCTTCGGCCACTGTAAATCGGTTTAACATGAAAAATAAAATATATTTGCTGTTGAGCTTATTGATTACGATTTCGTTATCGTCGTTTGCAGACAACGATTGGTCGTTCAATCCCTACGACTATCAATACGACATGACGGCGTATGTGAAGCTCGAAATCGACGGCGTTGAGAATGCTGATCTGGGCAATTATGATGTGGCTGCATTTATTGGTGAAGAATGCAGAGGCATTATGGAGGTCAAGGAGGCTGCTGGAAATCAGTATGGATATTTGCGAATCCGCAGTAACTCGCCAAGTGGTGAAGTTGTCAATTTCAAAATTGTTGATAAGCTTACAGGTAGTCAACTTAGATGTGTGTCTACATTGGATTTTGTTTCCGACACTTCTGTTGGTTTCCCAAGTAGTCCGCTGGTCATAAAAGGGTTAAATCAATATAAAATCTCTTTTGTTGTAGATGGCAATGTCTCCGAGACGTACCAATATTTTGGAGATCCACTTCAAGTGCCAGACGATCCTGTCAAGGAAGGTCATGAATTCATAGGCTGGGATCCTCAGTTGGTTGAGGTTGTTCCTGCTGAAGACTTGACGTTCACTGCTTTGTTTAAGGTGTTGAGCTATACAGCTTCTTTTTATATTGACGGAGAAAAATTCGGGGAAAATATAGTTGAATATGCAACTCCGATTGTAACTCCGGATGCCCCGGAAAAGGAGGGCTACACATTCGCCGGGTGGCAGGATGTTCCGGAGACAATGCCGGCAAATGACATTGAGATCGTCGGCAGCTACACAGTCAACCATTACAAGTTGACCTACGTTGTAGACGGCAATGTCTACAAGGAATATACCGTTGCATACGGCGAGGCAATCACCCCAGAAGCAGTCCCCGTCAAGGAAGGTTTCGTATTCTCGGGCTGGGACAATGTGCCTTCGA
>CAMWLX010000041.1 GCA_947175225.1 uncultured Porphyromonadaceae bacterium | reverse complement strand
CATAAAAAATGAAAATTGAAACTATAATCACTCAAGGCGTAAGCGATGCAGTAAAAGCACTCTATGGCCTTGATTTTCCTGCTGATAAGATACAGCCTCAGCAGACTAAAAAGGAATTTGAAGGCAATCTTACAATTATGGCTTTCCCATTCTTGAAAGCTTCTCACAAGGCTCCCGAAGCTACAGCCACCGAAATAGGGGAGTGGCTTGTGGAGAATGTGCCTGCCGTAGAGAAATTCAATGTGGTGAAGGGCTTCCTCAACATATCCGTCAACCCTACATTCTGGCTGACCACTCTCCACAGCATAGCGGAGGATCCTGAATTTGGAATCCGCCATGCCGATGAAAGCTCTGACCTCGTCATGGTGGAGTATTCAAGCCCCAACACCAACAAGCCACTCCATTTGGGCCATGTACGCAATAATCTTCTTGGTTATTCTCTTTCTAAAATTCTGGAGGCAAACGGACACAAGGTGGTGAAGACCAACATTGTAAACGACCGTGGCATACATATTTGCAAATCGATGCTTGCATGGAAAAAATGGGGAGACGGAGCCACTCCGGAATCTACGGGCAAAAAAGGCGACCATCTGATTGGTGACTTCTATGTCCTCTTCGATAAGCATTTCAAGGAAGAGGTTAAGGACCTCATGGAGAAAGAGAATATTTCTGAGGATGAGGCCAAGGCAAAGTCACCGCTGATGCTTGAAGCACGCGAGATGCTTCGCAAATGGGAAGCCGGCGACAAGGAAGTGCGCGACCTATGGAAGATGATGAACGAATGGGTGTATGCCGGTTTTGATGAGACCTACCATCGACTCGGCGTAGGATTCGACAAAATCTACTATGAAAGCGACACCTACCTTCAAGGCAAGGATCTTGTACTGAAAGGTCTTGATGAGGGAATCATGTATCGCAAGGAAGACGGCTCTGTCTGGGCTGACCTTACTGCGGATGGACTTGACCATAAACTGCTTCTCCGCGCCGATGGCACTTCCGTGTATATGACTCAGGATATTGGCACAGCGAAACTCCGTTATCAGGATTTTCCCATTGACAAGATGATATATGTGGTTGGCAATGAGCAGAACTATCACTTCCAAGTGCTTTCGCTGCTTCTTGATAAACTTGGTTTCAAATGGGGCAAGGATCTCACTCATTTCTCCTACGGAATGGTGGAACTCCCCGAGGGCAAAATGAAGAGCCGCGAAGGTACTGTAGTTGATGCCGACGACCTTATCGACAAGATGATAGCGGATGCGGCTGAGACGGGGGCAGAACGTTTTGCCGATATGCCGGAAGAAGAGAGAGCAGAAGTGGCACGCATCGTCGGAATGGGCGCCTTGAAATATTTCTTGCTGAAAGTAGACCCACGCAAGAATATGCTCTTCAATCCGAAGGAATCAATCGACTTCAACGGCAATACCGGGCCGTTCCTTCAGTATACTTATGCACGTGTGCAGTCAGTGCTCCGCAAGGCAGGAGATAATTTCGATCCGCTCTATATGCCTAATGCAATTCCGAATGAAGCAGAATCAGATTTGATTCAGAAAGTCGCAGACTTTCCCGAAGTCGTTAAGGAGGCAGGACGCACATATAGCCCGTCGCTTATCGCAAACTATTGCTATGAGCTGGCGAAGGAATATAACCGTTTCTATCATGACTATAGCATTCTGAAGGAAGAGAATGCAGCAGTGCGCCAATTGCGTCTTCTCTTGAGCTATGTAGTGGCACGCACGCTGAAGACCGGAGTGTCGCTTCTTGGAATGGAGATGCCGGAAAGAATGTAAGATTAAACCGAAAGGCACTCTTCGTTGTCTTAATAGTATAAGATGTATAATATTAATATAAACTATATTGAATATGTATCCAGATTACAATAACTCTCAGCAGACTCCTCCTCCCTATTATGGCGGAGCAGCAGTGGCGCGTCAGACTAATTCTGTCATGAAGCGTGTCTATGTCCGTATGTTTATCGGACTCCTTGTGTCGGCTTTCTGCGCACTCGGCGTAGCCTCAAGCCCATCTATGATCAGTGTCATCTTCGGCAATCAGATTGTATTTTGGGGTCTGATAATAGCTATGTTTGCTATGGCAATACTCATCCCGGTGCGTATGATGAAGATGTCGAGCGGAACAGTTTTAGTACTTTTCTTAGTGTATTCTGCGCTGATGGGTGTCTTCTTGAGCAGCATTTTCCTTGCATATAAGATGTCGGCAATCGTCTCTACCTTCTTCATCACAGCCGGAACTTTCGGTGCGATGTCAGTGTATGGCTATTTCACTAAAGCCGACCTTACCAAGATGGGTTCATTCTTGATGATGGCTCTTTTTGGGCTCATCATTGCAATGGTGGTCAATATTTTCCTTAAAAGTGGCACTATGAGTTATGTCATTTCCATCATCGGAGTATTGATTTTCACCGGACTCACAGCTTGGGATACTCAGCAAGTTAAGCAATTGGCAGCTGCCAATCTTGATCCGGCACTTGCCGACAAACTCGCTACTATGGGCGCGATGAATCTCTATCTCGACTTCATCAATCTCTTCTTGTTCATCCTTCGCCTCTTCGGTGGCAGCCGCGACTAATGAAATTCCTAAGGGCCTGCAGCGTAAAATACGCTGCAGGCCCTCTTTTTTAATATTTGATCAGTCCGACACGTCCGACTTGTCTGACACGTCCGACCCAAACTGCAATAACAATGACAAACTACCCTAAAATCGGAATCCGCCCCACTATTGATGCGCGTCAAGGTGGTGTGCGTGAAAGTCTTGAAGACAAGACCATGAATCTCGCTAAAGCTGTAGCAGATCTTATTTCAACTAATCTTAAATATCCCGACGGTAGCCCCGTAGAGTGTGTCATTGCCGATGGCACTATTGGTCGCTTTCCTGAGACAGCCGCTTGCGCTGAGAAATTCGAGCGAGAGGGAGTAGGAGCCACAATTACAGTAACCTCGTGCTGGTGTTATGGCTCAGAAACCATGGATATGCATCCCCATTGGCCGAAGGCAGTATGGGGTTTCAATGGTACAGAACGCCCCGGTGCAGTATATTTGGCGGCCGTGCTGGCAGCCCATGCTCAGAAAGGTCTTCCCGCTTTTGGCATCTATGGTCGCAATGTTCAGGATCTCGACGACAATACGATCCCTGCTGACGTTCAGGAAAAACTTCTACGTTTTGCAAGGGCTGCCCTTGCAGTGGCATTGATGCGTGGCAAATCATATCTTTCGATAGGTTCGGTATCAATGGGCATCGCCGGATCTATAGTTAATCCCGATTTCTTCCAGGAATACCTTGGTATGCGTACAGAATCAGTTGATGCAACCGAAATCATCCGCCGTATGAGCGAAGGCATCTACGACAAGGAAGAATATGAAAAGGCTATGGCGTGGACAGAAAAATACTGTAAGCCACGCGAAGGCGAGGATTTCAAGAACCGTCCTGAGAAAAAGAAAACCAGAGAGCAAAAAGATGCCGACTGGGAGTTTGTGGTCAAAATGACACTCATCGTGCGCGACCTTCTAAAAGGAAATCCAAAACTCAAGGAAATGGGTTTCAAAGAAGAGGCACTTGGCCACAATGCTATCGCCGGTGGTTTCCAAGGACAACGTCAATGGACGGATTTCTATCCAAACGGGGATTATACGGAGGCTCTTCTGAATACATCTTTCGACTGGAACGGTATACGCGAAGCATTCGTGCTTGCTACTGAAAACGATGCTTGCAACGGAGTGGCTATGCTATTCGGACATCTGCTTACAAATCGTGCTCAGTTCTTCAGCGATGTACGTACATACTGGAGCCCGGAAGCAGTTTATCGGGTGACAGGCAAGGAGCTGACAGGGCGGGCTGCCGGAGGTATGATTCATCTCATCAACTCAGGAGCGACTACTCTTGATGGCACAGGACAGTCTGTAGATGCCAATGGAGTTCCTGTGATGAAGCCGCATTGGGCTATGACTGAGGCAGACGTGGAAAAGTGCTTAGATGCCACCACTTGGTATCCTGCTGACCGTGACTATTTCCGTGGGGGTGGCTTCTCTTCCAACTTCCTGACAAAGGGAGGAATGCCAGTCACAATGATGCGTCTTAACCTTGTAAAAGGTCTTGGTCCGGTGCTTCAAATAGCAGAGGGTTGGACTGCCGATGTAGATCCCGAAATCAATAAGATTCTCGATATGCGTACCGACCCGACATGGCCTACCACTTGGTTTGTGCCCCGTCTTTGTCCTGACCGGGATGCCTTCAAGGATGTCTATTCTGTAATGAACAACTGGGGAGCAAATCATGGTGCCATCTCCTACGGACACATAGGCAAAGATCTGATTACGCTTGCTTCTATTCTTCGTATTCCAGTGTGCATGCACAATGTGGAGGAGACCGAGATCTTCCGTCCTGCATCATGGAATGCTTTCGGCATGGATAAGGAAGGTGCAGACTATCGTGCTTGTGCAGCGTATGGCCCGCTCTATAAATAATAATAAAATGATTAAATATCAAACATAAATATTTGATATTTAATCATTATAACGTGTAAATAATATCATGAAAGATAATAATCAATCACATTCACTCCTAAAGATGAACGGCATCAGCTATTTGGTGCCGTTTATCCTCATCACGAGTTGCTTTGCCCTATGGGGTTTTGCAAATGATATCACGAATCCGATGGTGAAGGCTTTCTCAAAGATATTCCGTATGAGTGTCACTGATGGCACACTGGTGCAAGTGGCATTCTATGGCGGTTACTTTGCGATGGCATTCCCGGCAGCTATTTTCATTCGTCGTTTCTCATACAAAGCCGGTGTACTTCTCGGACTCGGGCTGTACGCTTGCGGTGCATTCCTGTTCTACCCGGCTATGCTGACCGGTAGCTACTATCCTTTCCTTATTGCCTACTTCATATTGACGTGTGGCCTCTCATTTTTGGAGACAAGTTGCAATCCCTATATCCTATCAATGGGTCCGGAGGATACCGCGACCCGTCGCTTGAATATGGCGCAGTCGTTCAATCCGGTCGGTTCGCTTATGGGAATGTGGGTGGCTATGAACTTCATTCAGGCTCGTCTCAATCCACTTGAGACAGAGCAGCGTGCCCAACTCAGCGATGCAGAGTTTGAGGCTGTCCGCGATGCCGATCTCCTGACCCTCATCACTCCCTATGTCTTTATAGGCATTGTAGTGGTGCTGATGTTCGTGGTGATTTCAGTAGTGAAGATGCCGAAAAATGGCGACAAGTCACATTCAATAGATTTCTTCCCAACGCTGAAAAGGATATTCACTAAAGTTCGCTATAGGGAAGGCGTAATTGCCCAGTTCTTCTATGTGGGAGCGCAGATCATGTGTTGGACTTTCATCATCCAGTATGGAACCCGCATCTTTATGATTGAAGGTCTTAGCGAGAAGAGTGCTGAGGTATTGTCGCAGCAATACAACATCGTCGCTATGTCGATATTCTGCGTAAGCCGTTTTATATGTACATACTTGTTGCGATACATAAATGCCGGTCGACTGTTGGCTATACTTGCCTCAGCTGCCACAATCCTTACAGTTGGCGTAATTTTATTCCAAGACCGTATGGGCCTATACTGCCTTGTCGGTGTGTCAGCTTGCATGTCGCTGATGTTCCCTACTATTTATGGCATTGCGCTCGACGGCATGGGGGATGATGCCAAGTTTGGAGCAGCCGGACTCATCATGGCTATTCTTGGAGGGTCTGTGCTTCCTCCGCTTCAAGCCAAGATCATCGATTGCGGAGAGATAGCTGGTTTCCCGGCAGTCAATCTCTCCTTCATATTGCCACTCATCTGCTTCCTCGTCATCATCTCCTACGGATTACGCTGCGCCCGCAATCGTTCTTGACATCAATCGACCTTTTTCACATCCCCGAGGCTTACATACCATATGTAGGCCTCGCATTTTTTTGCAATCCCCGTCTTAAGAAGCTCTGAGACATACCTTTTCACCTGCCAAGAATACTTCTCATCGTTACGGTGCTCTCCGAATTTGTAGTCGACTATCACGGCAGTCTCATCCGGACGGATCATTATCCTGTCTGGACGGACCACTATCCTGTCGGGATGTCTCTTCGTTCCATTGGTGACTATTCCTCGTTCCTTGATTACTTTCAATCCAGGCGCAAACCATCCGTAGCTTTCTACGCTCTTCAGAGCTTCAGCCATTTGCACACTCATCAGCTCCATTTGGCGCAGGCTTATTTGTCCTGCGGTTTTTGCCCGGAGTAATGCGCGTGGTAGGTCGCTTGAAGTATCGACGTGTTCCATTATGCTGTGCATAAGTTCGCCGTAGCGCCGAGTCTCTTCTGTCTCCTGATCATCAGCCGTTTCTTCTTTCATGTCGGTCGGCAGTGGGTCTTGATCCGGATTTGTTGGATCTGTACAGAGAATTTCCGGGATCGTTTGGGCGCATCTATAATTATTGATTGTAATGCTTTCTGACGAGTCTTCCTTTTCTTTGCGACCTGCCTCAATTTCTTCCTTAGCAAGCGGAATCCCAAAACTCCAAGAGCATCCATCTGAGTCTACCGTGATTTCTTCGGCACTGGGGATATAATCGGAAATTTCCGGATAAGTTGCATTGAGATCATCGATGATTTTTTCTGCTTCAGTGCCGCATCTCCATAAGAAAGCCCCTATGCGGGAAGTATCCGATACAGTGCCATCCTCCTTAATTTTACAAGGAGTATAGACATATAATTCGTCGATTGCACGTGTGTATGCCACATATGCCATATTGACCTTGTCGGTCATATAATTATCAAGATATTCTTGATACTGATCCTTGTGTTTGGTATCGTTGAGCTTAGATTCACTCCAGACGGGAATCCATGGAATCTGCGTCACACCCATACTTTCCTCAGCTTCAGAAAGGTCGGGCTTCACCCATATCCATTCTTTCTGGACAGAGGCCGGCTTGATTGTCTGCTTTGAGAAAGGTACTATAACGCATCTGAATTCCAGACCTTTTGATTTGTGGACTGTCATTATGTTGACGGCATCTGTGCCTTCAGGTGAGGAAACGGATTTGGAGTGTCCTTTCTTGTTCCACCATTGAAGGAATGAAGCTATGTCTGCCGTATGTCCTTCGCAGTATTCAATCACCATATCCTGCAAAGCTGCCAAGAAAATCACTTCTGACTGTCGTTTGTTGGATGGGATGAATTGCCGGATAATATTTTCTACAAGCGCTGGAAGCACAGTGGTGCTCATCTCGGCGAGCATTTCGCGTATGGCATCCGGGTTATATTCTCCATCAAGAAACCTTGTAAGCAATTCAGAAAGCGGAGCATCTGAATTATGCATGGCAAAGAAACTGAAGTCTGCCTTCAGTTTGCTCCATTCTCCAGCCCCTTTTTCCTTACGTTCTTCCTTTGGATATAACTTTGCTTTCGTGCCATTGTTGATGGCTTCCAATATCGATATCACGGTCTGGACAGCCGGAGACTCCCCGATCTTCAGAGAGTCAGCGCTTATGAATTTGATCTTCCGCGCTGTGTCATCATTGTTATTATAGCGCATGATGCTTTCGATGACTTGTGTACCCTGCTCATTTGTGTCGACAAGTACGGCTATCTCGCTCATAGCATATCCTCGGCTCAGCATATTCTCGATGAGCAAGGGTATCTCACTGAAGTGTAGCGGAATTTTGTCTTCAGTCGGTTCTTCTTGAAAGAGCTGAATCTTCACATATCCCTTGTCGTTTTTATGGGAGGCAGGTTGCACGGTGTTGGAATAAAGTTGCTCCATGCGATCCCCAAGTTCCTTGGAAAAGAATCGGAAAAACAGGTTGTTGAATTTCACAATCCGTTCGCTGCTTCGCCAATTGGTGTTTTCTGCCGGAGTAGTGCCTCGTTGCATGCAAGTGTGAGCAAATTCCGTCGGAACTTTGGTAGTGATGAGACTTGGGTCGGCATTGCGGAAGCGGTAGATACTTTGCTTTGCATCTCCTATGATAAGGTTGTCGTTTCCCTTTCCTTCACTCTCAATTAGCAGTGGCCGAAGATTATCCCATTGGAGCTTGCTTGTATCCTGAAACTCATCAATGAGGAAATGCTCCAATCGGCTGCCAAGTCGTTCGTAGACGAATGGAGCATCGTCATCGCCGATGATGCGCCTGAGGATCGAATTGGTCTCACCAAGTTCCACAGTGTTGGTGTCGGTCAGAAACAGACGTGAGTTGTTTCTGACGTTATGCAGAAGGCCGACATATGGCATTGTGGCGCGATAGATTTTCCATCGCTTCATTTTGTCGGATTTAGCCTCATTGCGCCATTCATCAAATCGCTCATACATCTCTATGGCGAGGGCTTCGATATGGTCTTCTATTGCTGTGCCGAGATGGGGATTATCTTTTTTAGGGTGGAATACTCTTGTGGTGGCCCCCTTCCTTGTGAACTCCGGAATCTTGAACGTGGCCCCATCCTCTACTGAATGATCCCAACTCCAACTTGCAGCCATTTTCTTTACTCTTGATGCAAGGTAGCTCCCAGCTGTCTCATCCATATTGAGACCTGCTGCCTTGAAAGCTGCCCTTACAGAGCCTGCGGCAGCCCTCATCTTGTCGAAGGCTTCACGTTGCCCTTTTTCGTAGAGTTCGCAAAGCTGTTTGTAAGTCTTGTAAAAGTCTGGATTCTCCTCGAAGTATGTGTCTAAGCTTTCTCTGATCTCCTTAAAGTCTTCTTTAGCTAAGTTTCTGCTGGCATTCAGGATTTCTCCGTAGACGTTGTAGTCACTTTCATTTTTCTGGAAAATATTCCATCCTTTGCCAGTGGCAGCCTTATTTTCCATCATATTCTTTATCCAGGCTGCCCCTTGTGTTGACTGCCTGGAAGTGTCTATTTCGTCGAGGGTAGTATCAAGCCCCATTTGTGTGACATAGTTGGAGTCGAGCTCAAGCTGATATGTGTCGTCAAGGTCTGCTTCGTAGGCAAATGTGCGGAGCACTGTCTGGAAGAATGAGTCAATTGTAGATACTTTGAAATCACCATAGTCTGTCAGCAACACCTTTAGGGCATATTTGCATTGTGTGGCGATTTCTTGAGGACTGCATTCAAATTCTTCCATGAAATCCTTAAGATAATCTACATCCTTTATGGGTATGTCGGGAGTCCATGAAGCCAACGCATTGAGTTTGTCTACGATGCGTAGCTTCATCTCGTTGGTGGCTTTGTTTGTGAAGGTTATGGCAAGTATGTGCTGCAGAGATTCACGCAATGCCCTGACCGGACGAATCCGACGTTTGCCAGTGTCGTCTGCATGGGAAATATAATATTCAATAAATTTCTTCGCCAGGGTATACGTCTTTCCCGAGCCGGCGGAAGCTCTCTGTAGTTGTAGCATTATCCCTTCACTTTAAATCCCATTCCTTTCAGATGATTGATGACATCGTTTTTCCTGTCCCCTTGAATGAGGATCTCGCCTCCACGTGCGCTTCCTCCAGTGCCAAGTTTTTTTCGTAGTGTGCGTGCTATTTCGTCGATTTCCTCATCCGTAATTTCAAATCCTTCAATGATTGTGGCAGTCTTCCCTCCACGACCTTTTTTCTCAATCAGCACGTGAAGTGCTGATTTTTGCTTTGGTGTTTGGTGGTCTGCTTGTCCGGTGGTCTGGTTTTCCGGTTGCATGGTAGGGGAGTCGTCGCCTTCCGGCAGCCCACTCAATGAAGCCAATGCGTCTTTCCAGTCCATAATCAGAGTTTTTCTCTAATTTCTTTTACGCTTGCGCAACGTGCTGTCAATTCGCCGTTGGCATTATAGATGAAGAAGGTAGGCAATTGTCCTACATTATATTGGAGGAATACCTTATCTTGTCCGGCAGATGGGTCAAGCACTGTAGTCCAAGGAAGGTTGCTGGCTGCTTCGCGCCAGCCATACTGGTCGCGGTCAGGGCTTACATTATAGATATCTACCCTTCCTGCTTTATAGAGTTCTGCAAGCTGACGGTTGATTTCAGGGGTGACACCATCGCGCATCAGGGTAAATGCTACCACTACCGGTTTTCCTTTCCCAACCATATCTGTGAGTTTCTGCTCCTTCCCGTTCTCATCGTTGAGTGCAATTTCAAGCACCTTGATTTCCTCTGCATTGATGACAGTGCGTATGCCGTTTTGATCGTTGTGATGACGCTGGGCAGCCATGGCAAGGTTGAGAAGGAAAGGTGCGTGTGCATCGTCTGGTCGGAACTGTTTGTAATTATTTGCCACAGCCACTATATAGCGGTAGTCTTCAGTCGATGGATCGAATAGCGCACGGTTGCCTATAGTCTTTGTCAAGATGTAATAGGTCATTACGCTTCCACGCCCATCATGCATATATTCGTTGTAGATGCGTCTTTTGAAGTTTTTGAGCGAATCAGCGTTGTCTATATTAGGCACAAATGCGATGAGGTCCTTTTCAAATTGAGCCATGCGTTCAGCCTGCTCCGTTCCTGTCACCGTGAAATTGTGTCCAAACTGGCCTTTTGAGCTTGTCACTGTCAGAGTTTCTGTGGAATCAACAGGGAGGTATATGTATTTGTCGTCAAGAGTCAGACGGAAGATTTCCGGACCGCTCTGCTGAGGTTGTGAAAACTTAAAATTGCCCTTTTTGTCAGTGCGGGTAGAGTCTACTATAGTCCAATAGCCTGAATAGTCGGCTTTTTCAAGTAGAACTTTATCGCCGTTGCTGTCAGCGAGTTGTCCTTCAATCTTAAATCCCTTTTCGCCGCATCCTCCGGCGAGCGCAATGGCTGTGATTGAAGCCATTGCCACAAAATATCTTGCTATTTTATTCATAGTTTGATCAATTCACAATGCTAAATTCATAATGCAAAATTGCTAAATAATTGCAAAGTTAATCAAAAGTAGCGTTATAAGCAATTATCTAATCAATAAAATTAAAAATCACGCAAAAAAGGAATAAATTTTGACGCAATGATACACAAGAAAATGCACCCGGAAGTCGCTAACTACAGTATATAGTTAGCATCCTCCGGGTGCGTCCTCGCGTGTCTTAATATAATAGTTAGCCCGCTCCGCGTGCGTCTTACAATAACTCCATATTTTAGTCAGAGAGATCTTTTGCCTTCTGAGCGGCTACTTCAGATGCCTTTGATGCGAATTCAGAGATCTTTCCCAATGCTTGGGCTGCAAAACCGCTCAATTTGTCTTTTGCCTGATCCACTTTATCTCCAAGTGCTTCCTTTGCATCTGCAAGTTTGTCTTGAAGATTGTCTTTCAATTGAGATGCCTTGTCTTGAGCTTGGGCTGCTGCTTCCTGAGCTGCTTCCTGAGCATCAGCCATTTTATCGGCTGCCGCAGTCTTTGCAGCTGCCAACTTCTCTGCTGCTACATCCTTAGCGTCTGCAAACATGTCTTTTGCATCGGCTATTTTTTCTGCTGCCATATCCTTGGCTGCTGCAAATCCTGACTCGGCTGCAATCTTTGCTGATTCTGATGATACTTCTGCTGCGGTTTTCGATACTTCAGCCGCTGCTTGAGCTGCTGCGAGATTAATATTATTTTCCATAGTTATTTATATTTAAGAGGTTTATAGGTGTATAAGTTAAAAGGTTAAAGGTTTAAGAAATTTATAGGACCTATAGGTCATATAAGCCCTATAAAATCACATATAATTAACACTATAAGTGGCATTCGGGTTCATTTTCGCACGACTCAATTATGAATTGTTCATTATGCATTCTGGAGAGCGCTTCCTCCGTCGCCTCATGAGTATTGAAAGCTGTAAGCCTTAGGTACCCTTCTCCTTCAGCTCCGAATCCGGAGCCTGGAGTTCCTACTATGCCATGCTCATAAAGAAGAAAGTGGAAGAATTCCCATGATGTCATGCCTTCCGGAGTCTTCAGCCAGATATATGGGGAATCTATTCCTCCTATCACGTCATATCCGGCTTCACGCAATGATTTGCGCATCATCCGAGCATTTTTCATATAGTATTCAATAGTTTCTTCAATCTGCTTTCTTCCTTCTTTTGAATAAACTGCTTCCGCTGCTCGCTGAGAGATGTAGGATGCTCCGTTGAATTTAGTGCATTGACGGCGGTTCCAAAGATGGTTGAGGCTCACTTCTTCTCTTTTTGAATCCCTCCCTTTAAGGGCAAATGGCACTACAGTGTAGCCGCAACGCACACCCGTAAAACCGGCTGTCTTTGAAAAACTTCTGAATTCCACAGCCACTTCCTTAGCTCCTTCGATTTCATATATACTGTGAGGAACAACATCGCTATGGATATATGCTTCGTATGCTGAATCGAATAGAATGATGCTGCCTTCTTTCCGGGCATAATCTACCCATATCTTGAGGTCGCTGCGTGTCATGGCAGTGCCGGTAGGATTATTGGGACTGCACAAATAGATTACGTCCGGACGTTGTGCGGGCAGTTGAGGTGTATAGCCATTTGCTTTGTTGATAGGAATATATATTATGCCCTCGTGATGTTCTCCTGAGCGCTGTCCCCCTCTTCCTCCCATCACATTGGTGTCTACATACACAGGGTAGACAGGATCTGTGACTGCCACAGTGGAATCTTGTGAAAGGATGTCAAAGAAATTTCCAAGGTCGCTCTTTGCTCCATCCCCTATAAATATTTCATCCGGCAGGATATCTATGCCTCTTTTATTATAATCGAATTCAGCAATCTTATCGCGAAGAAATGCGTAGCCTTGTTCCGGTCCATAACCATGGAAAGTCGCGGTGTCTGCTTCATCCTCCACAGCACGATGCATGGCTTCGATAGCAGCCTTACACAGAGGGCGCGTCACATCGCCTATTCCCATTCTTATCACCTTCACATCAGGATTCTTTTCCTGAAAATCCTTTACCCTTCTCGCCACCTCCGAAAATAGGTATGATTCCGGAAGCAAGAGAAAATTATCATTTACCCTTGTCATCTTAATAATTTAGAATTTAGAATTTAGAATTTAGAATTGAGAATCGAGGATTTAGAACTCCGTCGAAGACAGTGACCGCTGGCCCGGTCATCAACACATGACCTCGCTCATCCAGCCGAATCCGCAAATCTCCTCCACGCAAATGCACAGTCACATCATTTCCTGTCAGACCACGATGGATAGCTGCTACAGCCGTTGCGCAAGCTCCTGTTCCGCATGCCATTGTCTCACCGCTGCCTCGTTCCCAGACTCGCATTTCAACTTCATCTTCTCCCGTGACTTTCGCAAATTCAATGTTTGACCGATCAGGGAATCTCTCGTGCTTTTCAGCAAGAGGTCCTTGTCTAAGCACCATTGCATCGGATGGAGTTTGATTAGAATATACTACAAAATGCGGATTTCCCATCGAAATTATGCTTCCTGTGAGTTCATAGCCATCGGAGAGCTTGATTGTTTCTTCAATTGTCTCAGTCTTCGGCTTTCCCATATCGACGGTGACCCATGTCTCAAGATCTCCCGGTTTGGCATTTTCGTCGATGTCAATTATCTTGACTCCCGAAAGAGAGTCTATCTCAAGATGATGCTTGTCGGTCAGACCCTTGTCAAATACGTATTTTGCCACACATCGTATGCCATTCCCGCACATCTTTCCTTCCGAACCGTCAGCATTGAAAATGCGCATCAAGAAATCGGCTTTATCTGAACTGCAAATCAAGATAATGCCATCTCCTCCAATCCCTTTATGCCTATCGCTGAGCTTGATTGCCAACTCATTGACATTCTCAGGCACTCCCTCACGGCAATCGATATAGACATAGTCATTGCCACATCCATGCATCTTCGTGAATTTCATAATTTAAAAATATCTAAACAAAATTACCTATAGCCTAAACTCTTAAACCTTTAAACCCCTGTGTTATTACCTTTTGCAATAGGATACGCAAGCATCAATATTGCCATTACGCAACATAAGTTGATAATCTGCCCTGACATCTGAGGATGCCCGAAGAGAAGGAATCCATTGACGAGACCATCAAGCCAGAATAATATCACTGAAAGCGCCATCATCATAAACCAAAACATAGATCGTTTTATCAAAAGTATCGTGATACTTAGACAAATAAACAGCCCGATAGCAATAAGCACTATACCAATTCCAGTATCAGTGCCGGAAGTAGAGGAACTGATACTGATTACTCCACCTGCTATACGTGCAAGTCCTACTATATAAGCAAGAATAGATGCGCAAATTACTTTTATATTCATACTTCTATACTTTTATTAATTACTCAAGTTTCGGATTTAGCCTGACGGCATAAGATTTTGAAAAAAAAAGCTTTGAGAATTTCCGTATGTCACGGAAATTTAGTAAATTAGAGGTGCTAAACA
>CAMWLX010000040.1 GCA_947175225.1 uncultured Porphyromonadaceae bacterium | reverse complement strand
TTATAATGATGAAACATCTTCAGCAGAGTTTCTATCGAGTATTCCGGTGCATTTCTTTCAGACATCGACCTCCGGATTTCGTCGTCAGTTAGATATTTCAGTTTAATCTCTTGTCCTACGACATTTTCAATCGTCGAAAGCATCTCAGAAGCCGACAGATTCTGAGGTCCGCATAATTCCAATGTTGCATATTGAAATCTTTCATCAAGAGCGATTGCAGCAATACAGTTACCGAAATCACCGACATCTATCAGATTTATTCGGTTTACACTATCTCTTCCTGTAAAGAATTTCTGGACGAATACTTTGTTGTTTACCAAAGCCTCTTTTGCGTTCAGTATGTTCTGCATGAATGGTGCCGGCTGTACAATGGTATAAACAAGTCCGGAATCCACAAGCGTCCTTTCAACTTCAAGTTTTTGGCGATGATGGGGCAATTCCGGTTCGATGGAATGGAGAACAGACTGATAAATAAACCTGTTTATTCCGGCTTCTTTTGTGGCTTCTATAGCCGTTTTGCCAATTTCTGCCTCATCCTCCCTTGCGGTCGGACAAATATAATATACCGCGTCCATTCCTCTCATCGCTAAGAGCAAATCATCATACGATGCTATATCTCCGGCCACTGTTTCTGATGCACCAAGACCGAGCATCTCGTCTCTCTTTTTGTCGGAATGTATCATTGCTATGACTTCAATACCTTTTGATGTCATTGCCTTAACAACTGCCTTACCTGTCAATCCGGTGGATGATGTGACTAATATTCTCATACTGCAAATATACTGCTTTTAGATTTATTTTATGTTGATATATCAACAATTTTATGACATGGTTTGTTTACTTGTCAGAAACATTTAACAAAGGATAGATTATGAAAATAATTGCATTAGAAGAACACTTGTCAAGCAAAACCATTGGGGCTGCGGTGGCCAAGACAATCCAGGAAGCGTATCCCTACGCGCAACAGTTCATGCATCCTGCACCCGCTGATGCTCCGAGTGTACCTGACCTTTTTGAGTTGGGAGAGAAACGTATTGCCGAACTCGATGAAGCCGGTATTGACATGGAAGTTGTGTCATACACAAATCCTACCCAATGGCTTAGTGGTGATGATGCCGTGACACTGGCAAAGCAAGCCAATGATACGCTTTCCGAGACTGTGAAACCTTATCCCGACCGTTTCCGTGCTTTCGCAACACTTCCGTGGAATAATCCGACTGCGGCTGCTGATGAACTGCGGCGTACCGTAAATGAACTCGGGTTTGTGGGTACGCTCATTTCCGGACGTCCTCAGACTGGAAATGTATTTCTTGACGACAAGATGTATTATCCCTTATGGGAGGCTCTGACAGAACTCGACCTCCCGGTATATATCCATCCCAACTACACCTCCGTTGATGCCGTCAACGCATACTATAAGGGTCTCAACGACCAACTCGACACAATCCTCAGTTCATACGGCTATGGCTGGCACTACGAGGCAGGGATACAGGTTATCCGAATGATTCTTGCCGGAGTGTTTGAAAAATTTCCGACTCTGAAAGTCATTTCGGGACACTGGGGAGAAATGGTACCATATTTCCTCTATCGCCTCGATCAGATGTTCAAGCCTGAGGTCACCGGACTTTCAGACACGGTTTCAAACATCTATCAGAAACACGTCTGGATTTCGCCCAGCGGTTTATATGACAACGATGCGCTTCAGTTCTGCGTCAACAAACTCGGCATCGACCGACTCGTTTTCTCGGCAGACTGGCCATACGTTCCGATGACGGATGCCCGTACTTTCATAGAAAACGCACCACTCTCCGATATTGACAAAGATAAATTCACCCACCTTACAGCCGAAAAACTCCTGCACATCACGGAATAAAGGATATTATTAAAACTTCAGCGCAGAAGCGGATGAGGCAATACGCGCCACCCATACTCAGGAATATCCGCCATAAGCTCAACGGCATCCTCGCCGATCCGCGTAACCTGGGGGTCGACTTCAGGAAATACGTCATCGAAACCCTGAACTCAGCTGCAAAACTCCCTCCGACAGCTTCAGCAGACACATGGAGTGAACTGCTGCCTGACAGATACTCTCATTCCCTGAAAAGCCAATCCTGAATCAGCCTCATCCTCCACGGATGAGGCTACATTTTCAGGCCCGACGGTAATCGCCGATACTCATACGCGCAAAGGCGCAAAGGGCTCGCTGAGTGTAACGATCAATTATCAACGATTAACGATCAAGTCCCTACTCGGGAGCAAAGAGCGCTGTGGCTCGCTCGCTGCGCTGCGCATTGCAGGTTTGAGGAAGACACGACAAATAATCGGCATACGGAGTGCACTTTTTCAGACTTTTATGTAAGAAATTTGTGGGATTCGTAAAATCTGACTAAATTTGCATAATGAAGAAAAGGTTAGAAAAGGTAATGATGATGCTCGCATCAGGAATAATGCTGATGTCAAGCTCGATTTGTTATGGAGAGAATTATTTCAATACTATTCTTGGCAAGTCTGATGAAGAGACAAGAGCTAAGATAGATGGAGTATGGAATCATTTCTTTACCCCGGGAGATATGTCTGTGTATGAAAACGACGACCAACACAGTGTCTACTATCTCGACGGTGACAAAGGCTTCATATTAGACACCGGAAGCAACGATGTCAGGACTGAAGGAATGTCTTACGGAATGATGATAAGCGTGCAACTCGACAAGCCTGAGGTGTTTGATCGGCTTTGGCGTTGGAGCAAGGAGCACATGGCATATGACGCAGAGTCTCCTTGGGATGGCTATTTTTGTTGGCAGTGCGCTCCGGACGGCACAAAGATTGGGGGAAGCAATGCCTCGGATGGAGAATTGTATTATGTCACTTCCCTATTGCTTGCCGGAGAAAAGTGGAACAAACCGGAATATACTGCCGAAGCAAATCAGATTCTTGAAAAAATAATGTCGAAAGATGGGAATGCCACCGAAGTATATGATCTCTTTGATAAGGATAAGAAACTGATTACCTTTGTGCCGGACAGTGTGGGGCATGGCTTTACCGATCCCTCCTATATGCTTCCTGCATTCCTTGATTTTTGGGCTATAAAGGCTTCTACAAACAATGATTTCTGGAGAGAAGCAGCCGGTGCGGCCAGAGACCATCTTATAGACAGCTCGCATCCCGTGACCGGTCTTCATCCTGACTACAGCAACTATGATGCCACTCCATACGCATGGCCTCAAGCGGGTTATGACACATCAATCTACATGTATGATGCCATACGCTGTGCGATGAATATCGGAATGGATTCATATCTTACAGGGAAAGACATTGACCGTCAAGGCGAAGTGATTAGTAAGTTGCTCGAATTCTTCAAAAAAGATGGTTGCAGTCATGCCCACTTCAATTTAGACGGCTCGAATGCTTTTGATGACTATACATGTGGCATGGCTGGTTCGAATGCTGTAGGAGCATTAGCATTGGCAAAATCGGAGGATATTGGGAAGCAAGCGTTAGCAAAAGACTTCATAGAGCAACTATGGAATGCGGAACTACCGACAGGTAAATACCGCTACTACGTAGGGATGGTCTATTTCCTTTCCCTCCTCCACGTCTCCGGCAATTTCTCATTGTGAAGTTCATCATGTCAATAGGGTCTCTAAATATTATATTGGATAATCATGGCACAATCTTCCAGACTGAAGACTAATTTTTACTGGGGTATTGCCATAATCGGTTATTACTGCTGGTTTCAGGCATTCTATAATGCTGTTCGCTTCGGAGATATGTTTTATTATTCTGATTTGACGGACTTTATTATAGGGGTTGCCAGTAATTTCATTCCAATATTTTTGTTGTTTGTCATCAATCTCCAGATTGTGTTTCGTCTGGTGAGATTAAAGGATGAAAAGAGAAAATTAGCTGTTGACGTTACTCTGTCTTTTGTATCGACTGTAGCGGTTAATTATGCCTATTTATTGATCATCAATCTTTTCCAGAAAGCTACTATAGATTGGGCAGGTACTTTTCTGAATGATATCCTAATTCTCCTTGGGATTGAGATGGTATATTATTTCAAGAGGACGTTGAGGTCACGGCAGGAGGCGGAAGATGCCAACAAAATGATGCTTCAGTATAAATATGATGCGCTTAGGGCGCAGATAAACCCTCATTTCCTTTTCAATTCGCTCAATATCCTTTATTCTCTTGTCTCAATCGATTCTATGAAGTCAAAGGTCTTTATCAGGGAATTAGCACGCATGTACAGGTATGTTATGGCTCAGCAGAATCGGGAAATCATAAGTGTTAGAGAAGAACTTGAATATTTGAGCTCGTATGTACTGGTACTCTCTATGCGGTATAACAGTAAATTCCTGGTTGAGATTTCCGGGGAGACTGATTTAGATAGGAATATGATACCCTTTACAATGCAGTTGTTGATAGAGAATGTAATAAAGCACAATGTCATATCAAGCAGCAATCCGATGAAGGTAGCCATAATGATTGATAAAGACATGATTGTGGTATCAAATCCATATCAACCACGCGTATCCGAGACGGTAAGTCACTTCGGCCTCAATTATCTTTCACAGCTCTATGAAGCCAGGGGCTACAGGTTCTATACGGAGAACGACGGTAAGACATTCAAGGCTTTCATTCCATTATTATCTTCAGATACCCTATGAGATACGCTATTATTGAAAACGAGGAGTTTGCAAGCATTAATTTGCGGAATCTGATCGACTCTATAAGGCCGGACAGTCGTTGCGTGTTTGTGGCGGAAAGTGTGGCCGAGAGTATATCGTGGTTTACTTCCCATACGGATATTGATCTGGTGTTTATGGATATTGAGTTGGATGACGGCAGTTGTTTTGACATCTTTAAGCACATAGATGTCCAGGCACCGATCATCTTTACGACTGCGTATGATGAGTATGCCATAAAGGCCTTTAAACAAAATAGTATTGATTATATACTTAAACCTGTTTCTGAAGAGGATCTGCTCCATGCAGTCCGAAAGTTTGAAGAAAGAATGACGGAGAAACATGAATGGAAAAGTATTGCCAGAGACTTAACTGCAAATCAATGCAGCCGAATACTCATATCTTCGGGAAACCGTTACAGTTTCATTCAGATGAAGGAAATAGCTTGGTTTGAGGCTGAAGGAAAATATATAACTATAGTTCTTAAGGATGGAAAAAGCCTTCTTTCCGATTTTTCTTCTCTTGTCGAGGTCATGAGGATAGTCGACCCAAATGAGTTTTATCAGGTTTCTCGTTCGGTAGTTGCCTCAGTCAGCTCTATTGGTGGAGTCTCCAAGTTTTTCAAAGGACGTCTGCATATTGACATCAGTGCCGGAAGTTTAAAGCGGACGGAAACTGTAAGTGCAGAACGTCGTCAGAATTTCCTGAACTGGTTAGGCCACTCGCCGCATTGACGGATACAAACTTGTCCTGATTGGTTCCTCTGTTATACCGGTTCGTTCCCATCGTATACCGGTTCGTCAGATAAATATTGATTTGGCTTGCCGTTTTTACTAACTTTACAATCAAAATTAGTAAGAATGGCTGATAAATCGTTCAAATATATAATAGTGGAAGATTCTTACTTCCAATCTCTTTCACTACGTATTGCACTTGCCCAGTTGCGTCCATGCATGACTCTCGCAGGTGTGGCCGACGATATACAAGGTGCTCTCGGTCTATTGAGACATGGTGACGTGGATCTGGTTTTTACAAAACAATCTGTTTGTGACGGCAATGTAACGGAGGATTTTAAGCGTTTAGGTATAAAAGTCCCTTTGATTGTAATCTCTGAGTCGAATGACTTTATAGGCGATGAAGGCATAAATGTGATTGATTCTGTCATTGAGCCGTTGACTCACGACTCCCTATTGCGTGCGCTGGAGAGATTCGAACACATGCATAGGAAATCATTTCAGACAACAAACCAATAAAAGATAATAATTATGAAAGTACTTTACCAAAAGCTCTGGTGTGTGGCCATGGCGATGACGATGGGTATTGTTGGATTCAAGGCTCATGCTGATGTCTCTTGTCTTGTTTTGAATCTTGTGGATGGCACATTCGCGACATTCCCGCTTGCCGATAATCCAATAATTAGGAATACTCCCGGAGAACTCATTGTCGAGTCTGAGAATACGGCTATAAATATCGCATATACGGAGCTACAGAATTTTATTTTGACAGATGTGTCGAAGGTCAGAGAGTGCACAGGCAAGGAAATACACAGGATTATTGATGGCAATATCTATTTTTCCGGCCTTAGGGTAGGCGAAAGGATCATTATCTATTCATTGGAGGGAAAGATCATGACGTATGCCACAGTCTCTTATGATGGGACTGCTGTAATTGATCTGTCCAATCTTGGAACCGGGACTTTCATTGCCCGTTGCAATAACTCATCATTTAAATTCATCAACAAATAATACGCTATTATGAAGAAATTATTTTTTTCAATTCTGTCCATCATGGCAGGTATGTCTGCAATGTCCCAGACATACAATATGGAGATAACCCTTTCTGATGGAACCAAACAGCTGATTCCCGCAGATAATGTCACTGAAGTGCGGTTTGTAGAGGCTAATCAGGACATACCTGCTGAGTTCAATATACTTACGGAGGAATATATTCCTGATGCAGTCCTTCGTTCAGCGATAAAAGATCAGGTCGCTGGAGGCAGCGAGACTCTGACTAATGTGGAGGCTGCTTCTTATAAGGGTGGTCTGATGCTGTCGGACTATAAGATTTCGAATTTTAAAGGTATCGGATATCTGACTTCCTTGACATCCTTGATCGCCAACTCTGTATTTGCTAAAGAACTGGATGCTTCGGAATTGGTTTGTCTTAGAGAGTTATCGATTAATCGTTCTCTTGTTGAAAATCTTATTCTTGGATCAGAAAAACTCGAGATTCTCAACATTGGATCTACGGCTCTGCAAAATTTCGATCTTTCACTACTTCCCAAGGGGATGAAAGATATAAATGTGGACAATCTGGGCTATGAGAGTCTTGATTTTACAGTTTTCCCGAATATCGAGACTATAAACTGTTCACAAAATAAATTGTCAGATTTGAAAGTTGCGGGGCTTAAGGATTTAAAGAAGATAATATTTACTACTAATGACCTAACTCAGGTATCTTTCGCCGGCTGCAGTGCCCTTGAGTTTGTGGCAGGCTCATTCAATCTAAACCTCACTTCGATCGATCTTACAGGATGTGGAAATATTCGTAATTTTATGTTTATGTACACTGCTCTGGAGTCTTTGGATACGGCACCTTTTGCATCCACGATCGAGGAGATTAATCTTGGATGGTCGCAGGTGAAAAGCCTGAACATATCAAATTGTTCCAATCTCACATATCTTGCATTGGACAATTGTGCGATTAATGAGGAGCTTGATTTTTCCAGTTGTTCCAAATTGGATGTCCTCAGGGTTGATGGGACTGAAATTCCTTCTTTAGATCTGAGTGCATGCGGTGATATAGCCGAAATCCAGTGTTCTACCAATTCCAGTCTTACGTCAATAAAACTGGCGGATCATCTTACTAAACTGTTTCAGTTGAATATTGACAACGTTCCTTCCCTTCAATCCTTTGAATGGGGTTCCACGGATGCCTTGCAGTATGCCAATATCTATATGACCCCCCTCGACAGAATAGACATAAGCAAGGTTAATAAGGATTACTATAACCTTTATCTTGATTACAATGATAATCTAAAAGAAATAAAAGTTTGGGAAAGCTTTGATATATCAAATCCTCCTGCAAATATTCAGAAACCGGCACAGGCTGTGTTTGTCTACGAATTTTCTGAGGAATAAAAAGGCTTGTTTCAAATGTAACAATTCCTTCCGATGTTAGGTTTGTAAAGTTAAGTATTTAAGTATCAATGAGTATGTAAGTCTCGGCTTGAGAGAAGCCGGGACTTTTTAATTAGGCTAAAGCTTGGTCAGAGTTTTTGCAGAAAGAGGTGAAGTTGATGAGGCGCAATCCGCTGATTCCTAAGATCATCATAGCCATGCCAATCATGGTGATGCTCGTGCTTCCTTTGGTTGCTAACCTTGACGTGAAATATCAATCTATAAGGTTATTTCTTTTCTTGTAAGCTTTGTAGGCTTCTTTTATCTCAGTTTCCGTTTGGCTGTCTCCAATGAATCGATAGGCACTCTTGACTCTGGGGATCAAATAGTTGGGATTATTTTCATACTATTCTTTATTAAAAATTTTATTATGTTTTTCTAAGAATTCATAGTCGCCTGAGAATAATCGCCCTCCTTGTCTATTGAGCCTTCGCTCGCCTTTATTGGGGGTTGTCCAGATATAACTATGTTTTCTCTCTGTGAAATCTTTATCACCTTCCTTAAAAAGATTGAATTCGTCACCGTTGCCTCTGATGATCTCAATTTCCTGAGCAGGTTTGCCACCTTGAGCGAGTAGCACCACCTCCCATCATATAGATGAGTGGAATAGCCTATTGGTTTTAGCGGAAGATTTTGAAGATACTCTTCAAACGATCCGCTCTCTGTCTTTACCCTATGATAACCGCCTTAATATGACAAATTGGCAGATCAAGTCACTCATTTTTCGCAAACTGATGCAGCCTTATCCCTGCTTCCGGTTGACTCAAGAATAATTATTCTGAGCCTATCTGTTTTCTTAGCGCTTTGAAAGAGAGTTCTGAGCATGACATCCATATCGTTCCCTTACGGTAGGAATTTTGATGGCTTATGCGCAGACCTTATTCTTAGCGCAGGAACAATCAGATTTTCACAGAATTTTATCATTCGCTGATACATTGTACTCGGCGAGTCCTTTGCGCCTTTGCGTGATAAAAAAACACGTGGCTTGGCCGAATTCTGACATCTGATAACTCGAATAATTTTTCTGTGCTGATCTGACAGTTCTGAGCACTCTGAAAGAGAGTTCTGAGCCTAACATCCACTTTGTTCCTTACGGTGGAAATTTTGATTGTTTATGCGCAGACCTTATTATTAGCGCAAGAACAATCAGATTTTCACAGAATTTTATCTTTCGCCGATACATTGTACTCGGCGAGCCCTTTGCCCCTTTACTCGATAAAAAATACATGTGGCTTGGCCGAATTCTGACAGCTGATAACTCGAATAAATTTTCTGTGCCGATCTGACAGTTCTGAGCGCTCTGAAAGAGAGTTCTGAGCATGACCTCCACATCGTTCCCTTACGGTGGGAATTTTGATTGTTTATGCGCAGACCTGATTCTTAGTACAGGAACAAGCAGATTTTCACAGAATTTTATCATTCGCCGATACATTGTACTCGGCGAGCCCTTTGCCCCTTTACTCGATAAAAAATACATGTGGCTTGGCCGAATTCTGACAGCAGATAACTCGAATAAATTTCTGCGCCGATCTGACAGTTCTGAGCACTCTGAAAGAGAGTTCTGTGCATAACTTACCCATCGTTCCCTTACGGTGGGAATTTTGATTGTTTATGCGCAGACCTTATTATTAGCGCAGGAACAAGCAGATTTTCACAGAATTTTATAACATTGGGCATAAATCTCCTGCGAGTCCTTTGCTACTCTGCCGATATTAATATTTATGTGATAATTACAATCAAAAATTTTGCAATTTTAAAAATTTATCATTAACTTTGCCGATGCATATCGACCGCGGAGTCCCGATATGGGGTGACGCGGGCGGGGTGCAGACATATTACAAGAGCGTTTATCAAGCGCTTGTTCTTGACGAATCGAAATGTGGCAGTTTCAAATTCTAACTCAGGAATGAGGCAACGATAGGCGCCTTTCGGGGTATGGTATACCTTCGTGAGAGCATGTAGCGATACATACTCTCCACGTCATATATCATACGGCGTGAGGCTCCGCGTTGCTCGTTCTAGTTAGAAGGGCACATGCCACAGCCTCGATTCGTGGGACGAGTAACAGATACAGACTCTCACGCTCTTTTTTTATATACACGTTGGACTGTGAGTCTTCCGACGTTAACCTATTAAGACAGTAACTATATGAGGAAGACTATTTTTGTTTTTATTAGAGCAATAGACGCCAGATGTAACTTTTAGATGTTTCATTCTTCTTGGTTTATGGTGAAACGAGGCTTTCTATTTATTATCACAGTATTATTTGCATTTCCGTTGTTTTCGCAAAAAATCCAAAAGGTTTCTGCGAAATACACCTATTATGCACCTGAGACAATGTCTATTGAGGAGGCTAAGCGAACAGCACTAAAATATGCACAAATTCAAGCAATAGCAGATGAATTTGGGTCTATTGTAACTCAAAGCACTTCCTTAATGTCTTCTGATAAAAATGGGCAATTCGATGAAAAATTCTTTTCATTAGCAGAAACTGATGTTAAGGGTGAATGGATAGAGACAATTGGAGAACCAGTTTATGATATTCAGTTTGGAGATCATGTTATTGCAGTCACCTGCGACATAAAAGGAAAGGCTCGAGAAATAACACAAGCCAAAGTAGAGTTTATTGCAAAACCTCTAAGGAATGGAACATCATTGAAATATGAGTCAACTGAGTTTCGAGATGGAGATGATTTATACTTGTATTTTCAATCTCCTGTAGATGGTTTCTTATCGGTATACTTATTGGATGAAATGGCTCAAACCGTATATTCAATTTTACCTTATAAATCGGATAATATTGCAACTGTCCCAATTGTTGCTAATAGCGAATACATTTTTTTCTCAGTTCGTGATGCAGAAAAAATTGACAGAGGCAAAGTAGATGAATATAAGCTAAGTTGTAACTTGGAAAAAGAATATAATACAATGTATATTTTATTCTCACCCTCTCAATTTGGGAAAAGAAATGGTTTTGATTCCGACATTGAGGATGTTCCAGACAACATATCCTATGAGAACTTTAAACAATGGTTGGTAAAGATTTTGACTAAAGACAAGAAAATACAAACGAATCAAATAAAAATAACAATTAGCAAATGAAAAGAATAATATTTATTTTAGTGATAATGTTGGGAGTTACCCTAACAACATTTGGCGAAACAGAGGAGGATACAATTATTCGTTTATATAATACCGCAATTGAATTGGAGAAGGCTGGTCGCTACAGCGAAGCAATTGCTTATTATAAGCAAGTTTATAATCTGGGAGAAAGGACACTATCTCCTATGAAATTATCTGATTTCTATGCTTTGGGAAAAGGTGTACCTGAAAACTATTCGGAAAGTGACAAATGGCTAAGAATTGCTGCTAATAATGGAAATGCGAAAGCTCAAAATATGGTAGGTGATATGTATTATTACGGTATGGGAGTCTCCAAAAATCTTTCAGAATCAGCAAAGTGGTATTTAAAATCAGCAGAACAAGGCTATTCTGATGCTCAGTTTAAAATAGCTTTAGCCTATTTGGACGGAGAAGGAGTGGTCCAAAATAATCAACTAGGCTTAAGTTGGCTTAGAAAGGCTGCTGAAAATAATCATCCTGATGCACAAGATGCAATGGCTATTATCTACGGATATGGTAAAAATGGAGTTCAAAAAGATGAAAAAGAATTTGTGAAATGGGCTCTGCGGGCCGCTTCCAATGGATGTCCTCAGTCTCAATACAGAGTAGGAATCATTTACTTAAATGGTATGGGGGGAGTTAAAGCTGACAAGACAGAAGCAATAAAATGGTTTATGATTGCTGCTGAAAATGGAGATCAAGATGCAATTAAGAAACTAATAGAACTTGGATATTAATTATAAAAAAATATGAGAACTTGGATATTATTCATTATTGTGTCCTTTAACATAGTCTTTTACGAAAACGCAATTGCTGAAAACATCAAATCTGTCTATGATAATGCAAGTTCCAAATTCGAACAAAAAGAATATCTAACCGCGATTGATCTTTATAAAAAAGCTTATTCTCTTGGAGATACTATATTATCACCAATGCGCATTGGCGAAATTTATATTTGTGGCTATGGAGTAACTCAAAATGAATATGAGGGGCTTAAATGGGTTCAAATAGCGGCTGAAAATAATAATTCTGAGGCACAATCTACATTAGGTAGATATTATAGTCATATCGGAGAAGATTCAAAAGCATTTGATTGGTTCTTTAAAGCTGCCCATAATGGTGATGATTATGGGAAGTATATGCTTGGTCAAGCATATTTGGAGGGCAAAGGGACATGCCAGGATTCGAAAAGAGCATTACGTTGGACTTTATCATCAGCACTTGGTGGTGACCCTGGAGCCCAGTGGGAAATAGCTAGAGCATATTTCGAAGGATATAATCATCCGTTTAAATTTGAAAAGAATGCAGAAGAATTTATTTCTTGGACAACAAAAGCCGCAGAAAATGGATCATCAGCAGCACAATATTATATGGGCTTAATATATTTGGATGGTTTTAATAATACACCTGTAGACAAACAACTTGCTAAAAAATGGATACAAAAAGCAGCCAATCAAGGATGGGAAGACGCAATAACTGCTTTAAAGGAAAGATTTTAATGAGAACGATTGTTTTATTAATGCTGATTTTATCAGGATATATCTATATTTATGCCCAAAGTAATTATGGGAATTTGATGATTTCAAGAGCTGAAAGTGGAGACCTTGAATCACAAAAAAACATATCGAGGTATTATGCAGAAGGCACAAATGGATTTCCACAAAATGCAAATGAGGCCTTTAAATGGATTAATAAAGCTGCTGATCAAGGAGATGCTCAGTCAATTTTTTTGTTGTATCAATTTTATCAATACGGAATAGGATGTGAAAAGAAGTTTCGTATTGACTTATTACTTGATGCTGCAAGCAAAGGCTATCCAAAAGCTTGCGTAGAAGCAGGTAGATATCTATCCCAAATGTCCGGTAAAGAAGATGAGGGACTCAGTCTTCTTTTGTCTGCTTTAGATAAAAAAGAATATTCAGCAATTCCATTAATCGGAGCCAACTATTCTCAGTTTGGTGATTATAAGACTGCTAATAAATATTTCAATGAAGGTTTGAGTTTATGTACTGGGCAGGATCTTGCTGACTGCTACTGGGGCTTGGCTATAAGTTATGAAAATGGGTTAGGGATACCTAAAGATTATAAAAAAGCACATGAAATGATTGACAACGCCATACGACATGATAATAATAATCCTAGATTTTATGAAATAAAAGGAGAACTGTATCTAAAAGAGGGTAAAATGAAAGATGCATCACACATGTGGCATAAGGTTGTAACAACCTCTTTAATGTATGCACAAGAATCAACTTCTGAATTAGCAAGAGCAATGAATCATAGTGTGGATTATGGTATACCTGTAGCCCATCAGCAAACGCCAAATACATATGCTATAATAATTGCCAACGAAAACTATAAAAGAGTTCCAAATGTTCCACACGCTATTAATGATGGAAGAGTGTTTCAAAAATATCTAACATCTACCTTTGGCGTTCCAGAAGATAATATCGAATATCTTGAAGATGCATCCCTCAATGATATAAAATATGCTCTTTCGAATATTACCCAAAGATGTGAGGCTTTTAGAGACCAAGTTTCTGTGATTGTATATTATGCAGGTCATGGAGTGCCTGATGATAAAACCGCCGAAGCATTCTTATTACCTGTTGACGGATTTGGTACAGATCCTTCATCTGGATTGAATCTTGATGATTTCTATGCATCCCTTTCTGCTATGCCTGCTAAATCTGTCGTTGTTCTTTTGGATGCTTGTTTCAGTGGATCAAAGAGGGATGGAGGTATGCTTATGGCAACTCGTGGTATTACAATAAAACCCAAAATGCATGTACCCAATGGTAAACTCATTGTTTTCTCAGCCACATCCAATGAAGAAACGGCGTTCCCTATTGAAGCGCAAAAGCATGGATTGTTTACTTATACCCTACTCAGGAAGATTCAAGAAACCGGAGGAGACATCACATGGGGAGAACTTGCGGATTACGTCACAGAAACTGTCAAGAATCGATCTATAGATTTGAATGGAAAACTTCAAACTCCTACAGTTACTGTATCATCATCATTTCGGGATTCTTGGAGAGATTTAAAAATCAGATAAAGAACTAAATCAACATAAATGTTATGAAAATAATGGAAACTGCAAAATTCATATTCTCCTTCGATGGCAAAGAATCTAAAGATGCAAGCTATGTGAAACTACAAGAATTTCTTATGACCAGCGGATGGTTAACGACTGAAAAGGGAAAGATAGAACCTTTGCATTTATATCACACTAAAGAGAATGGAGAATGTGAAGTAGTTCTTGCTCAAGATACTACAGACGATGATTTTTTTAATCAAATCGATGATCTGTTTAAGAATCTCATAGAGTCAGATAAAGTTCTTTGGGTCAAAACTATTTACAATAGAAATTCTGCAAAGATAGTGTATAATAATGTTGATAAGTATGCGAAGAATCAAACTTTTGACATTGCAGACATGAAAGAAGGAGAAGAGGTTGT
>CAMWLX010000039.1 GCA_947175225.1 uncultured Porphyromonadaceae bacterium | reverse complement strand
GGCCCTATAAAGATTGTGTTTTAGAAGGTGGTCAAGATAAGGAGGATTCAAAGCGTAACGAAATTTTTTACAATGAAATCCTTGCGCCGGATGAAATTACTCGCCTTACTGAACCTAAAGCTCTTACTTCATTTAAATTTTTTGATTCTGATGGTGAGCATGAGATTGAGGATATAGCGAATCATAATTTAATTATTAAGGGCAATAATCTACTTGTCTTATCCTCTCTATGCGATAAATATAGGAACTCAATACAAGTTATATATATCGACCCTCCATATTATTTCAAGGAGCACAAAGAAAAAGACACTTTTAAATATAACTCTAACTTCCATCTGTCTACTTGGCTCACTTTCATGCGTAATCGTATTAAATACGCTTACGAAATGCTTAAAACAAATGGCACTATATGGGTTAACATTAGCGAGGATGGAATGCATTATTTGAAAGTTTTACTCGATGATATTTTCGGTGCTGATTGCTTTGTTGGCACTTTACCTCGACGCACACGTTCTGGTAAAAGCGATGTCCCATTTAATCTGTCTCAGGATTTTGATTGGATACTTGTTTACACAAAGGCCTCCTCAAAGGATAAAGTTGTTGGACGAGGAATCGAGAGAAAATATTTTTCAACACCTGACTATCCAGGACGCCCTTGGCGTCTTGCGGATTTAACAAAACAAACTTCTGCAAAAGATAGACCCAACTCATTCTTCACATTGATTGACCCAAAAACTGGGAAGCAGTATCCACCTTCTGAATCACGAACATGGGCTATTACCTCAGATACTTTTCCTCGTTTATATCGGGAGGGATATGTTGTGTTCCCTGATGATTACGATTTCATTAATATTACTAAACCTTATGCTAGGAAATTCAAAGATCAAGATGACAGTAGTGGGAAATTAAGTTCGGTTATCTCAGATTTCTTAATTAAGGACTTCCTTTCTAATCTACTTAATTCTTGCAAAAATGAAGTTGGCAATTACGAGTCAACCAATTTGTTCGGTATTGGAGAATTTGATTTTGCTAAACCAGAGAATTTGATTGCCCAAATTCTCTCTGTCGCATCAAAAGAAGGAGACTTGGTTATGGATTTCTTTCTTGGCTCTGGTACCACCTGTGCTGTTGCTCATAAAATGAAAAGAAAATACATCGGCATAGACCAAATGGACTATATAGAGTCTTTGGCTGTGAACCGACTTAAACAAGTCATCAGTGGAGAACAAGGAGGTGTCAGCGTTGACTATAACTGGCAAGGGGGCGGTTCGTTCGTTTATTGCGAACTGGCAAAAGCGAATGCAAGATACCTTGATGATATTAAGTCTGCTGATTCTGATGCAGAATTACTTCTAATTTGGGAACGCATGAAGGATAGCTCTTTGCTCAGCTTTAAGGTCAAACCAAACGAAATTGATCCATCAAGCGAAGACTTTAGAGGTCTTTCCATTGATGACAAAAAACGTTTCCTAATCGCATGTCTAGATAAGAATATGCTCTATGTGCCATATTCTGACATTGAGAGTATGGAATATGGTATTAGCAAGGATGATATACATCTAAACAGAACTTTCTACAGAAGATAACCTATGGCCACGCTTCAAGAAATAATTCTTAGACGTTTTGGAGAGGTGACTATCGAACAAACGGAAATTCCTTTGTTTATCACTTCCAATCTCGCTCCCTCGAAACCCCTGCGTCCTTATCAGCGCGAGGCTTTACAATATGCTATAACATATTTCGACAACGATTTCAATGGAAAGGAAGCGCAGCCCAATTTGCTGTTCCAAATGGCAACCGGATCCGGCAAAACTCTTTTAATGGCTGCCATGATATTGTTCCTTTATAAGAAAGGTTATCGCAATTTTCTCTTTTTTGTAAACTCAAAAAACATCGTAGGCAAAACTAAAGAAAATTTCTTTAACCCTCTGTCTAATAAATATCTTTTTGCAGATTCCATTACGATTGACGACCAGAGAATCTCTTTAAACTTAGTTGACAATTTCCAACTCGTCAATCCCAATGCTATTAACATCTGCCTCACTACAATTCAGCAGCTTCATACTGACCTCACAAATCCCAAAGAGGGTTGCCTGACGTTTGACGATTTCGCGTCATTCAATACTGTAATGATTTCTGATGAAGCACACCATATCAATGCTGCAACTCGGAAAGGTGGTTCAGCGCTTCCTGGCACAGAGGGTGCAACTTGGGAAAATACCGCCATGCGTATTTTCCAAAGTAATGAAGATAATGTTATGCTCGAATTTACCGCCACTTCCGGTATGGAGCAAGATGCAAACCTTGCGGCAAAATATGAGCCTAAACTTATCTATGATTACTCGTTAAAGCAGTATCGTATTGATAAGTATTCTAAAGATGTAGTAACCGTACAGACTTCGGCTGACGATTTCTATCGTGCATTAGCGGCTGTTGTGCTAAGTCAATTTAAGCTCAAATTGTTTGAAAGCATTGGTTTACATATCAAGCCGGTCATTATGTTCAAATCAAGATATATTGTCGATAGCAAATCTTTCTTTGAAATTTTCAAACAACGAATTGAACATCTTTCAAAAAGTGACTTAATTCATGTTCAGTCTTTTGCCAAAGACGACTTGAAACGAGCATTTGACTTCTTTGAGCAAAATAATGTCTCTTTAGAAAATCTACTTTTGGAATTACGCGAAGATTTCTCTGCTGAGAAGCTCCTAATTGTAAATCAAAAAGACATTGACGAGAACGACCAAATTACACTTAATACACTTGAAAACCCCAACAATGAGGTAAGATGCGTTTTCGCTGTCGATATGCTTAATGAGGGTTGGGACGTTCTTAATCTTTTTGATATTGTACGAATGTATGAAACGCGCGACACCAATACCAAAACAGGTAAGCCCGGTAAGACTACGATTCAAGAAGCACAATTAATTGGCCGTGGAGCAAGATACATGCCTTTTATTGCACCAGGGTCAAACGGTAAAGCTGATATGCGGAAATTTGACCACGATATTGACAACCCTCTCCGTGTAATGGAGAAGCTACATTACCACACCACTGCGAATTCACGTTACGTTGATGAACTTCGGAAAGCTCTAATTCAATCAGGCATTGCTGACGATAATTTCAAAGAGGTTACAGTAAGGTTAAAACCTGAATTTAAGGAAACCTCACTTTATCGTCACGGAATTGTTTTCGTCAATAAGCGTATTGATTATACCGCTCCGAAAACTAATAATAGTTTTCCTGAGAATGTCCTAACCTACACATTCAAGGTAGAGCTTCCACGTAACTCAATGAAATCTGATACCATATTTGACGGTATCGTAGCTGATTCCGGAAGCAATAGATATGGCTCTACAACAATGCGTCAACTTGGTGTGCATGTTCTTCGTGCAGCCATTAACTCTAACAAAGACTATTCCTTCCCTCACCTCAAACAAGCCTTCCCTCCGCTTGCTTCGGTTGAAGAATTTATTACAAGTTCAAAATTTATAGCATCCCTAAATATCGATATATTGGGATTGAAAAACTCTGTTTCTGACTTGTCGCAACATCTGAAACTATTTGTTGCTCAACAAGTCTTAAAACAACTGTCCCCGATGATATTTAAACGACTTGGAACTTATGAGGGAGCGCGCAAGTTTACACCGCGAGACTTTAAGAGTACTTTCAAGGACCATACCCTTAAATTCAGAATAGACACGGGTTCATCAAAGGAAGTGGGGAGATCAATGCTGACTCCACATAATCCGGCCCTCCGGCTTGACTTGAAATCTTGCGAGTGGTATGCTTACGATGATTGCTTCGGCACCTCAGAGGAAAAAAATCTGATAAAGTATATTGAATCTATCATCGAAAAGCTACGCGAAAAATATAGTGACATCTATCTTGTGCGTAATGAACTTGACCTCAAAATCTACGCTTTTGAGGACGGATCAACTTTTGAGCCTGACTTCGTGCTTTTCATGCGCCATAAGGATAGCGATGATAAATTCGATAATATCCAAATTTTCATCGAACCGAAAGGAGGTCACATTGAGAGTAAAGATAAATGGAAAGAGGAGTTTCTTCTTCAAATTGGAGAAGACGCAATACTTTCATTTGAAACATCAAATGATAAATATCGGATCTGGGGGTTGCCTTTCTTCAGCGAAGATAAAAAACAAGTGTTTAATCATGCAATTGATGACACTCTTTCAATTTAAAAACACTAAACGATGATAATTCTACTTTAACAATTATTTTTTAGTAGACTTAATTACTTATGATTAGACAGAAGCCACCAATTATTATCGGAGAGGAATTACTTAAGATCTTTGATAATGGAATAGAAAAACTCAATCAAATCCTTAATAATCTAGAAAAATATGAGGAGATGGGAGGGATTTCGGGCGCCGCATTATTTGCTTACTCCATTTTTGAAGGAACATTATTCACAATATATTCCAAAGTCCTAAAAGCTTTTCCCGAAAAAGCAAAGCTTGCTTATAATAATATTGATAATAAATTACTATTTAGGACTTCTCGAACATCTGTTGTAATTGAAGAATTATGCGAAAAATTTTCAAAAAACTTTGGACACGATAAATTCAAAAGCTATATAAATACCTTCAACGAAATCGTTGGTATCGACATACACTCAATCACATTCCCAGTTAAAACCCTAGATGAATTCAAAGAAGATAGGAACTGTATAGCTCATAGGGGAGATGTTATATCTTTAGATAGGACTCATGTATATATTGTGGCTGCAAGAGAATCTTTATCATTGATTAGAGACAAATTTTCTCTCAAATATAAAAAGTACACAGATATTGAACTAATTAAAAAATCGTGTGCATATATATTTAATATGTTTGAAAGAGAGTTTAATGAGTGCTTCGTATTCTCTAAGGGTCATGTCAGCATAAATCGGATAACATTAGAAACAGTTTATGATCGACTAAGCAGCAGCGAAGCTCATTGTTTTTTGCTCTTTATTGCAAATTACAATGCTGGTATATCGGAAAAATTTAATATTAAGGATTTAATGCCGAGAGTCAGTCTTACAAATGATACTATTGACCGAATATCTTTTATTAATGACTTATTTGAAGCCTATCCTCATTTAATTAATAGATGAGTGGAAAAATTTATTTGATTTAGTAATAAATCTCGTTTTATGTAATGAGCAAGAAGTCAATACGGTTTTTCAATGATCGCGAGGTGTGGGCGGTTTTGGATGACGTTAATATGATACAGAAAATTTAGTTTGATATGGATACAAACAATGATATATACCGCCGGATTCATTTCGCTGTAATGGCGATTGAGAGCGGAGCACGTAAGTTGGGTATCTCAGGTAAGGAGATGCACGACCGATTGAGCAAACAAGGCTTAATCAAAAACAGACTTATACAAAGATATGAGGAACTTCATACACAAAGCCTCGATTGGGTTGCCGACGACATTAGCGAGACACTTCTAAACTGGGAGGCTGAACTAGTTGTGCCGAAATAATCGTTATGACCTATGAGAGACAATGTACTATGGCGCAAGCAAAGCCGAATAATAATGCTCTTGGCGGCTGCCTTGAAAATATCGCTTGAGCGCGCTCTTGACCTTTTTATAGCACAAAGGTTTATGAGCAGATGACAGACCCGAAATATGGTCTGCAACTCATGAGAGACGATTATATTCTTGAAGAATTGATAGCGGAACTGAGAGAGACGCAATGAAGAAAGAAATTCGCTGAGCAAGCCGAAATAACAAAGAATGTTTCATTCCATATCTCTCGGCACTCGTTTGCTAAGGTTGCCAAAGAAACGGGGATTGACAGTGGAATTGTAAAAGAACTGTTGGCGCATAGCAATCTTGCCACCACGGAGCGATATATGGGTAATTTCGATACTCAACGCACAGATAATGCCCTGATAAATCTTTTTGGTAATGTCGGGAAGCCAACAGATAAAAAAGAAGAAGTTCTAGAAATGCTGAAAGGAATGTCACCCGAGGAAATTGCTGCTATTATGCAAGCAATCAACAAATAACATGTAATTTTGTGATTAAATAATAATCAAATGGAAACATCTTTATCTAACATACAATCTGAAAATCAGTTGTTCACCGATTTGAGACATCTGATTGAAGATGCGAGATCGAGAGTAGCATCTGTCGCAAATGCGGGGATTACTATGCTATATTGGCATATAGGCGAGCGCATAAATCGTGAAATCCTTGGGAATCAACGCGCTGAGTATGGCAAACAAATTGTCGCGACACTGGCGCGACAATTGAAACAGGAGTATGGCAAAGGATATGAAGAAAAAAGTCTTCGTAGAATGATGCAATTTGCCAATCTTTTTCCTGACCCTAAGATTGTCGCGCCGCTGGCGGCACAATTGTCATGGTCTCATTTTGTGGAGGTTATCCCCCTGAAAGATGATATTCAAAGAGAGTTCTATCTGACAATGGCCGCTGAAGAACACTGGACGAAACGTGTGCTTCGTGCCAAGATTGACGGTATGTTATTTGAACGTACTGCAATAAGTGATAAGCCGGAAGAATTGATCCGTTCCGAGTTGGCAGCCATCCGTGATGAAAGGAAGATTTCACCGGATATGGTTTTCAAGAGTCCGTATTTTCTTGAGTTCACCGGATTGAAAGGTGGATATACAGAGGAAACGCTGGAGAATACCCTTATAAGCCATATTGAGCAATTTCTCCTTGAACTTGGTGATGGCTTCACTTTCGTGGCGCGTCAGAAACGCATGATAATCGATGGAGAAGATTTTCATCTTGATCTGTTATTTTTCCATCGAAAATTACACCGACTTATAGCGGTTGATCTTAAATTAGGAAGATTTAAGGCTCAGTATAAAGGACAGATGGAGTTATATCTTCGTTGGCTTGAGCGTTACGAAATGCAGCCCGGAGAAGAAACACCGTTAGGATTAATCTTATGTACGGAAGGAAGCAGGGAACAGATTGAATTGCTGCAACTGGATGCCACAGGCATAAAGGTGGGACAATATATGACGGAACTTCCCCCGAAGGACGTGCTCATACGTCAGTTACAGCGTACAATCACTTCATATGAACAAACTGAAGATTCCAAAGAGTGACTAAGAGATGCATAATACAAACTGGGAAGACATTAATTCATTAATAAAGGCTTCTTTTCAAAATTATGATGAAATTGAGCCCAAGAATACCCGTGAAACAAAGAGTGATTTACTGAGACTATTACAAGATCTGCGTGTACCCCTCTCTCCATATCTTGTCAATGCAATCTGTACGTTATGGCTGAAAGTTCTGATAGCTCTTCCCTCACTATTCTGCATGCAAAGCTGTAGGTTTCCGCAACCGCTCCCACTTCGTCAAGCTATTCTCTGCTAAATATGGATCCCTCCATCACTAATATCCTTAATGCGATCTTCGTTTTCATAAGTGAAATCTATGACTGTATCGTTCGCGTAGTCATGGTTCCCAGTCAAGTTATCAAGTATAAACACTACGCGAAAGACCTTGAAGTGTGCCTATAACATTACAGCAATAATTCTTGCGTATGTGCTGTCATTCGGATATACTGCTGCATCAAAAGAATCGGCTGAGTATGCTCGGTGTTATAGACACGGAACATATCAGCCGATGCAACCTCAAAGATAGAGAGTAGTCGCACGGCACTACCTCGCCGAGCTCTCAAACCCCAACTTCTCCTACCACGCATGAATTTAATACTACTCGCCAAGACGCCCTACGGCCCGGAGCCATTCAATCCTGTAGATCTGATACTGGGTGGATGCTTCTATAACATCACTATGAGCTTGCTGCCATTGACTTTGAGCCTCTAACAGGTCGGTCAAAGTCGACATACCCTCGTCATAACGGTTCTGCATCACCCTGAGGTTTTCTTCCGCCTGACTCATTGCCGTTTCGGCAGTTTTTATAAGCATCTTGCCGTCCTCAAGGTTGGAAGCCGCCTGATGTGCCCGCAGTTCAAGTAGACGGGAATTCTCGTCAAGTTCTAATTGCGAACGCTCCACCTCCAACCGGGCTTTCTTCACTTTCTTGGCTCCCTCTCCCCAGTGGAAAATAGGCACCGAAACCGCCAACATCGCCATGCCTAAATTATCCTTCATCGTGGTGGTATAAGGCACCATCATACCACCGCCGACATCGGCATAACCTTTCATCTTGATATTCCCATACCAGTTATATCCGAGGCTTAAACCCACCGTCGGCAAGAAATCACCGAGAGTCAGTTTCACCTGTTGCTTCGAAGCGTTGACCTTCTGGCGGAGCAACGCAATCTCAGGAAGGGCTGAGACATCCGTTGCTAAAGAACCCTCATTTTCTGAGTGTTGAGCAACATCAACAGGAATAATCTCTGAATCGAAGTCGACCCCCATGGCATTGCACAATGCAAGACGACAAAGATCAGCTCCGTTCTCTGCTTTCTTCCGCTGATAGGCAATCTCGCTCCGTTTTGCCGTAACTCGCAGCAGATCGTTGTCGGTTGCGAGCCCGGCCTCCACAGCTACTGATGTCTGCTGAAGCAACGTATCCATCATTGCCGAATAGCTTTCAGTAAGCTTTACCTTATCGAGCACCGCCACATAGGTCCAATAAGAATGCAAAGCATCGGCCATCACATCCATCCGGTCCATACGCAACTGCTCCTCAGCCACCTCCTTTCCGATTTTTGCCAATCGACGGCCCGCCGTTATTTTTCCTCCGGCATAGATGGGTTGGGTAATCTGCAACCCCGCCATATAGGCGCCACGCATCTCCACGTTCATACCCATCATATCCATGTCGGGAAGCATATACATCCCTGTTGCCATTCCCTGCACGTTAGGCAGACGAGAGATGTCTGCCACTTTCCTATCAAGATCAGCCTGGCGTACTGCAAGCTGCTGACGCGACACCTTTTGGCTGCTTTCCAAAGCCATCCGGCAGCAGTCATCGGCTGTCAGTTTCAGAGTCTCTTTGCCGTATATGGTTGGAGCGCAAGCAAGGAGAAGAGATAATGCTATATATTTTGATTTCATCACTTATCGGTTTTAACGTCTGTTTTAGGTTTTCGAATTCTCATCAACGCCGTGTAGAATAGCGGAAGCAGCAACAATGTGATTGCAGTTCCGGCCGTGAGACCGCCCATGATTGTTATTGCCATAGATCCGTACATGGGATCGAATATCAGGGGTATCATACCGACGATAGTAGTCAGTGAAGCCATAAGCACAGGGCGCACCCTCGACACCGTAGCCTCTATCACCGCATGATAGGGATGCATCCCCTCCTCTTTCTGCAATCGACCGATCTCGTCGACAAGCACGATGGCATTCTTGATCATCATTCCGATCAATCCCATCATACCGATGATCGCCATGAATGTAAACGGACTGTCGGTAACTAAAAGCGCAATGACGATGCCGACAACCACAAACGGGAAGCATATCAATATAAGTATCACCTTTCGCCAACTATTGAATAGGAGCAACAGGATTATGATTATCAGGAAGAGGGTGATCGGCATAAACTTCAGCACATTGGACGTGGCCTCGGTCTGCATCTCTCCTTCTCCTACCCAGCGCATAGAGTATCCCGCAGGGAGTGGAATCGCTTCTATCTTATCCTTTATCTCCGACATCACCTTCGCCGGAGTTGCATCGCTATTCTCAGGATTAGGATCACACTCAGCCTCGATCACGCGTCGTCCGTTCAATCTTTTGACCGCATTTTCGCTCCATTCCAATTTTATATCTTTGGCAACACTACTCAACGGTACAGTTTTCAGTGCATTGTCGGCAATCTTATCGGCATTCCCGGTCATAATCTGCGTTTTCATTTCCGACGGGTCGAGATGCACGTTAAGCATGCTCCACACAGGTATGTCGCCGAGATCTTTGATTTCTGATCCATCAGAATTCCGCACCTTGAAGTTGACAATCATATTGTGGTCGCCATCGGTCATGATGCCCACAGGCATACCATCCGTGGCAGCCAACAACGCATTGGCAACATCCTCTCGGTTAACCCCTGCACGGAGCGCGTCGCTGTGGTCATATTGCGCTACAAGGGTCCTTGCCGTAGGATTCCAGTTATTCTGCACCGAATAAGGGTCAACATATTTGCATTTACGCATAATATCCTCGGCCTGTGCGCTCAGATTGCGGAGCACCTCGGGATCAGGTCCGGCAAATTCCACCTCAACCGTATGGCTCGACGAGATGGAGAAGTTATATTTTCTGATTCTGATATATGCGTCAGGGAATTTCTCGCGCAGTTCCTTTCGAATTCCGGGAATCTTTTTAACCACATCGTTATAATCCTTGCAGTCCACAAGCAATTCGCCATAGCAATCACCACCCGATGTCATGGGGCGCACAAGGCAATAGCGGGCTGCAGGACCACCTGTGCTTATCGCCACCCTCTCTATCTCTTTGTCGGCAGAGAGTATCCGCGCCATTGAATCCAGCTCATTGATGACCGAGTCGGGAGAGGTCTGCGACGGGAAATAACATTCCACCACAAACTGCTTATAATCGAAATCAGGGAAAAAGAGGTTCTTTATCTTCGTCAGACCGTAGCAGCTTGCGCCAAGCACAACCGCTGCAACCGCAATAGTCACCCATTTGTAGGCAATAAGCTTGCTGACTGTTTTTCTCACCATGCGATGCATCGGTGAATTCAACACAGTCTCTGATGAAGCATTTCCTGTCTTCTTGGCATCATCTTTCGGTAGCCACGCCGAAGCACACACAGGAACCTGAACCAACGCCAACACCCAGCTTGCGAGAAGGCTTACACAGAGCACAAGGAAGAGGTCACCTGCATACTCTCCCGCCGAGTCGGGAGAGAGGTAAATCGCGATGAATGTAGCGGCGGCAATGACTGTAGCTCCTAAAAGAGGAAGAGCCGTATTTTTACCAACCCTGTAAAGATATTGCTCCGGCTTCAGGCCCCTTTTCTTATCAACGAGGATACCATCCATTATTACGACGGCATTATCGACCAGCATCCCCATAGCCACGATGAATGCACCGAGCGAAATACGTTGCAGCGTGGTGCCCATCTGCAGAAGTATCGGGAATGAGAGCGCAATGGTGAGAATAAGTCCGAAACCGATGATCATACCGCTTCGCCATCCCATTGTGAAGATAAGAATCAACACAACGATAATGACAGATTCCAAGAGATTGAGCATAAAGGATGATATCGCCTCATCCACCTTGTCAGGCTGAAAGAATATTTTCTCAATCTCCATTCCCGCCGGCACATTCTTCATTATCTCAGACAAACGAGCATCCACAGCTTTCCCGACATCGGGCACAATGGCATCCCCTTCCATCGCAATGGCAATGGCAATCGCCGGTTGACCGTTAACGAAGAAGCCGTTGCGCTGCGGCGTGGCGAGTGTACGTTCGATTTTAGCTATCTCACCAAGTCTGACCTGTTTCCCCGCCGGTGTCTTTATATAAAGATTCTGCAGATCTTCCACAGTGTTGACCCCTTCGCTCACTCGCAGGCTTAACCTTTCCGAGTTATTCTCAAGCGCACCGGCGTTCACAGGTTTGGAAGCCTGACTCAAGGCCATCATCACTTGGACCGGAATCAACCCGTTTCGCGCCAATTCCTCTTTAGAGATCACGATGTCTACGGTTTCATCGCGCACACCCGATATCGATATCCTCTTCACACCCGGAACATCCGAGAGTTCGCGTCTGATATACTTTGCATATCGCTCAAGTTCAGGATATGAATACCCTTCCCCTGTGAGGGCATAAAATATGCCGTAGACATCCATCAGATCATCCATCACAATCGGATCGTAGGTGCCCGCGGGGAGTCGCCCCTTTATCCCTTCCACTTTACGACGCAGAAGATCAAAATGCTGTTCAAGGTCCTCAAGCATCACCGTCATCTTGAACTCCACAGTGATCATCGCCATCCCGTCCTGTGCCTCGGTCTTAATCTTGTAGACATCGGGCAAAGTCCGCAGCTCATCTTCCATCAGCTGGGCCACATTCATTTCCACCTCATGCGCCGAAGCTCCGGGATAAGGCACAACAACTATCACCTGCTTGGGTGCAACCGCCGGGTCCTCCAACTTAGGCATATAGAGGAAAGACAAGACCCCCGCTATGATAATTATGACCATAAACGACCAGAACAATACACTTCTGTCCATGAAGAATCTCGTTATTCTGTTCATAGCATCCCTCCCACGTTAGTTTTTGACGGTTTGCCGATGATTCTTATTTTCTCACCTTCGTGGAGCATTCTCACCCCGGCGCGTACCACCTTCGCATCGGGCGACAAGCCCGACAGTATCTCGACTTCCGAACCAGTGTAGAGAGGATTGATCTCAACCTTGCTCATCGTTACAGTAGAATCTGCGTTCACCGTCCATACATAGTCCGCTTCCCCTTTTCGGAACAAAGCACTTGACGGAATCTTCATCTTCTCCTCTCCATTGCGGTTGAATTCGATCCTTACCTCGACATTCATCCCCGGTGTAATCCCCGAAGCCCCTCCGCTGAATCCGAGTTTCATCCTGTAAAGCTGATTGCTGTCGGCTTTCGGAACAATAGAGAGCATCGTCATCGGATACGTCTCTCCGGGGTTATGGTTTGATGTGCAGGTTATTGCCTTTATTGACTCTCTTTGCATATATAGCGACGCGGGAATATCTACGGTAACCGATTTCTGCGACGTGTCGAGAACGGTAAACACCGAAGTTCCGGCATCCACCATCTCTCCGACCGAGAAATTCACTGATTCGACAACTCCGGCGCACGGGGATGTAAGACGTGTATAGGCAAGTTTGTTTTTATTTACCTGAAGTTGCACTCCGAGCTGTCGCAATCCGGCGGCGGCCTTTTCATAATCGTTCACCGACATACTCTTCTTCTCGAACAGTCGTTTAGCACGTTCCACTTCATCCTTCACCTGATCATACTGAATCTGAAGCGCTTCCACACCCAACTTGTAATCCGAATCGTCGAGCACAGCCAATAATTGTCCGGGGCGGATGGCTTGACCCTCCTTTACACATATCTTCTTAAGTTGGCCGGCAGTCTTGAATCCGACACCGATCTCCCCTTTCTCTTCCACAACTCCGGCAAAAGTTCTTTCCTGTGCCGGAGTATAGTCAGAAGGAGACACTACGTAAACATTGTGAAGGTCCTGTTCTTTTTCCACCTTTTCATGCCCGCAAGCGCATACTATGAGCCCGAGTATAAGAAACCATTTACATTTCATTCTTCAACTTATATTAGAGTTTGATTCAAATAAATTTTGCATATGCGTGCGCACCTGCGCGTATATCCAAAATTTATTTGAAATAATGTCTATTATTTTTTGTGCAAAATTAGTATGCACTCAGAGAATGGGCGTGTCTGATTTGGATTTAAAATTGTTTTAAAATACCGCAATATCGTATTTTAAAACAATTTTATGGTATTTATTGACAATATTTTCTTCCATTTGACGTATTATAAAGGGAAAGAATGGAAACATGATCATTAATAATAACACAATGCCCCATGTCTCAGGAAATGATTGCAGATAAAAATCTTGACGAACTCAATATCGAAGAAATTGCCAAGATTAGTAATGTTATTGGTTCAGATTCAGGATTTATCGCATCCGACAATCTTGATTCCGACACATTCTTAAGTCGGGATTACATAGATTCAATCGAGAATCTGAAGATAGGAACGCCTTTTAAGATGCGCTTCACGATGATGCTTTTCTGCATAAGTGGAAAGATGAATATTCAGATCAACCTCGTCTCCCATACCCTAAATGCAGGGGAAATGCTAATTGTGCATGAAGGAACGATCACCACCGGTTTGAGTATGGACCCCACAATTCGTCTTTTCATTATGGGATTCACAAGCAGTTTTATCGGCTCATTCCATTCATCACGAATGTCAAAGATGGATTTCACTAAGTTTCTCGATACATCCGTCATTAAACTCCGGCCCGAGGATATGAATGATATTTTCTCTATATATAAGGTCATCAATAACAGATTAAGGCAGCATGATTTCACTTTCAAGAATGAGATGATATGGTTTGAGCTGCAGGCGATAGAATGTATCCTGGCCGACGAACTGAAAGATAACCATCCAGCGGAGAGGTCTATGTCGCGAAAGCAGATAATTATCCGCGATTTCCTTCTTCTTGTCGGGAAATATGCCACCAAACAAAGAGAAATTTCATTCTATGCCCGTCAACTTTGCATCTCACCTAAGTACCTCGGACAAGTCGTTACGGAGTTATCCGGCGAAACTCCACACAAATGGATATGCCGACAGGTAATATTGGAGGCAAAGGCTCTCCTTGCAGACCACAACCTGACAATTCAGCAGATCAGTGAAGCTCTGAACTTCACAAACCAGTCATTTTTCGGAACCTTCTTCCGCCAACACACCGGCATCTCTCCCAAAGCCTATCGCTCAGGAAATCTCCAACCCTCCCACGATAATTAGCCCCACATTTCCGTGTTGGAATTCCTCCACCCTGCCGAGTACACAATCATCTTGGCACGAAATATAAATCTGCTGTCTATCTACTAATATCAATGTCACTAAATTAAGACCAATTTACGGCGTCAAGCAATGTAGTTAGCGCACTCCGTGCGCGTCATTAAGCGTCTTAAACTATCTTAATTTAGTGACATTAATATTTATATTAATGTCACTAAATTAAGCGACTGCTGAATAAATAAGGGATCATAGACCCCGAAGTTGTTATATAAGTG
>CAMWLX010000038.1 GCA_947175225.1 uncultured Porphyromonadaceae bacterium | reverse complement strand
TTTTTATTATCTTTGCATACCTAATACCACAGCTTTAAACACCATGAAAAAGATCCTGACTGTCTTGATGGCATTGATGATACTGTTGCCATTGAGCGCAAAAAAAAGTGAACAAAATTTTTTCATTGCAGACAACGGGAAAGTCGCACCTATTGTAGTCGATGGAAATGACTGGGCCGGAGTGCGCCGAGCCGCTGCAGACCTTGCCGATGACATAGGGAAAGTCACTGGCACAAAGTCGGCAGTCTACCAAAATACACCCAAGAACAAAGGGAACATTATCGCCGGAACTATTGGCAAAAGCAACCTTATCGATGCACTAATCGATGAAGGCAAACTGAATGTGGACTCAGTCAAAGGAAAATGGGAGTCTTATGTCACTGAAGTAATAGACGGAAATCTCATCATAGCAGGAAGTGACAAACGCGGAACCATTTACGGAATCTATGACATCAGCAAAAACATAGGTGTATCTCCTTGGTATTATTGGGCTGATGTGCCGGTCGCACATAAAGAAAGATTGGAATATAATGACGGACGAGTAGTGCAACCCTCTCCTAAAGTGAAATATCGCGGAATCTTCATCAATGATGAATGGCCTTCCTTTGGCGGATGGTGTGTCAATCAGCATGGAGGAGTCAATTCAAAGGCCTACGCCACCATGTTTGAACTCCTGCTCCGTCTGAAAGCCAACTATCTTTGGCCCGCTATGTGGGACACTGCATTCAATGAAGATGATCCTGAGTGCCCACGCCTTGCAGATGAATATGGAATCGTGATGGGCACAAGCCACCACGAGCCGATGATGCGAGCCCATAAAGAATATACCAGAAGAAAGGATGAAATCGGCGCTTGGGACTATAAGTCAAATCCTGAGAGAATCGAAAAATTCTTCCGTGACGGAATGGAACGCAATAAGGATTATGACAATATCGTCACAATAGGAATGCGAGGCGACGGCGACGTTGCCATGGGAAAAGGAGATGACACCGACAATATGGCGACCCTTCGAAATGTAATCAACGCACAGCGCGGTATTCTTTCAGACATATATGGAAAGCCGGATTCAGTTCCCCAACTTTGGGCAATCTTCACCGAAGTGCAAAGATATTATGATGCGGGATTCAATGTCCCTGACGACGTCACACTTCTTTTCTGCGACAATAACTGGGGATATATCCGACGCACAGCTCCTATTGAAGAAAAAGGAAGAAAGGGTGGTTTTGGAATGTACTATCATATCGATATGAACGGAGGTCCTTGGAACGACCGATGGATCAACACATCTCCCCTCCCAAAACTCCGAGAACAGCTTAATCTTGCATATCAATCAGGAATTGATAGAATTTGGATTATAAATGTCGGAGATCTAAAACCAAAGGAACTGCCCATTGACTTCATCATGGATTATGCATGGGATCCGGATGCTACCGGTCCAGGCCAAGAAAAAGAATGGCTCAGAAACTGGGCCGCGGATACTTTTGATGATACACTTGCCGATGACATAGCAGACGTCCTTGCCAAGTATCCAAAATACAATCTATGGAGAAAACCGGAAGTGCAAACTGCAGGGATATTCAGCGTAGAGAATTATAATGAGGCAGAACGGACTGATTCCCTATGGGTTGCTATCGAAGAGAAAGTGGAGAATATAAATAAGAGAATTCCTGAAGATATGCGAGATGCTTTCTATCAGCTCGTATATTATCCTGCCATTGCCTCATCAGGAGTAGCAAGACTCTATCTCGCTGCCGAACAGAACCGATATTATGCTGCCAAAGGAGATCCACGGGCGAATGCATATGCGGATAAAGTCAAGCAACTTTTTGCAAGAGATGCTGAACTGACAAGAGTTTACAATGACTCTATCAGCAATGGAAAATGGAAAGGTATGATGCAAGACAAGCATATAGGATACACGCAGTGGTTCATGCCCGACGACAACATTATGCCGAAAGTGACTTACGTCACAAATGCTACTAATACGCCTACAAATAAGAGTAATGCTATAATGACTGAATATTCCATTCCGGCAATAAAATATAGCAGAAAATCAGGAGCAAACGGCATTAATTGGATTCTGCTGCCAGACCTTGGAAGAAATGAAGGATGCATGGGCATAGACAATGTGACTGCATCTTCTGCCACCGACGGGAATGCAACCCCGACCTTGGAATATGATATTGAAGTAGAAGAGGGAGACAGCATAAAAATTGCGATAGCCATACTGCCGACACAAGATGTCAATCCAGCCCGAGGGTTAAGAGTGGGAGTCCAACTTGATAATGGGGAGACAGAGATTATTGATGCCCGCCGAGGTCTTGTAGACACTTTTGATGAGTACACTCCTGCAAATCTCAAGAATTCCAAAAAGCTCAGAGAGCTTCCTCCCAGAGGAAAGATGGCACTCAATGGACATAACAGGGGGATGCGCAATGAAGTGTTTGATAATCTTCGTTGGCTTGATGCGACATTTCCAGTTGCCTCTGCTGGCAAGCATACTATAAAGATTAAGATGGTAGACCCGGAAATTGTGGTAGAACGCATAGTCGTCAATCCCGATGATTCTCGCTACAGTTATTTCGGTCCTCCTGAAAAATAACTTGGTAAAAAATGAGATTTCTTTTTCGGAAAAGTACGATCCCTCCGGGGACGAAGAAAGAGGGAACTATTTCAAAGAAAAAACAATAGGAATTGCTGATATATCATAAATTTTGATTATATTTGCACCATAATCTACCAATAATAAAAAGTTAACCTAATGAAAAATTCAATTCTAACACTGATTGCGGCTATTACTACGGCGGGAGCGTCAGCTCAGTCGATTACAGCTACATGGCCATTCAGCAATCCTGAAGACCTTTCAGCAGTCACGGTGACCGGGGATGCTTCCGCTGCATCTCTTATCGCTCCCGGACAAAAAACAGGCTCAAAAATTGCGAAAAAAAGGATTGTGGAAAAGTCGGGTGCCGACACAGGACTTGAGCCTGTAGATTACAACCCACCTTTCACTGCGTTCACACCTTACACAAAAGTAACATCAAGAACTGATGGACACTGTGTCAGCGTAAGCATCACTCCTCAAAGTGGTCATACTTTCAAGCCAACATCAGTGTCTTTTGATGCAGCAAAAATTGGAACAGACGGTGGATCGGTAAATGTATATTATACTTTAGGCTCCGGAGAAGAAATTAAAATAGCTACCGGAATCGCACCTCTGCGTAACAAAATCACAGCTTCCAACACTACTGCTTACAGCCATCATGAGTTTTCTTTGGGAGATGTAATCACCAAGGGAGAACCGTTTACAATGACAATCTACTTTCTTAACATTAACGGCATAGACAACAGTTCGCCAAAAGAAATAGGTCTGAGAAATGTAAGCATCACAGGAGCTGTAGATGAAGAAGTCAAAACTGTCGGATCGTACATTAAATCTATGACCTGCACAGGCATTGAGAAATTAGGAGGAACGCCTTCTACGATAGATCTCACAAAGCTCGTCGCTAATCTTAAGAATGGGGAGACTATTGCCTATGACAATAAACTTTACGGAGATCCATACGACTTTACCTACACTATGGCGGATGGATATGAATCTGAAACAATATTGGATGGCAATAACGTCAAAGTCAACATTCTAAAAAATGACGTGACAGTGATGACTTTCGGAATCCGATTTAAGGTCACACACCTCGGAAATCGACCGGCTGCACGCCCCCTCAATCGCGGCCTTATGGCAATAAGCCTTTCAGGAGCAGGAATGGGAACCGGCAATCTCGTCTCATGGCGTCATCGTGAAGCAGATGGATATGGAGTGAAATACAAACTTTACCGTGGAGACGAGGCAGAACAGAACACAATACTCAATAATGGACTCTATATTATTGACCGTACGAATTTTGCAGATACCAAGGGGAGCAAGAACAGTTTCTATCGTCTTGAAACCTATGATGAATTTGGCAATCTTTTAGAAACAGAAATAAGTCGTAAGACATGGGATAACCAGACTTTATACATTCCAACTGAAACTCCTATCGATAAAGTCAATGGAGCGACATATACTCCAAATGACGCATCATATTGCGATATGGATGGCGACGGTGAATATGAAATAATCCTTAAATGGTCGCCTTCCAACGAGAAGGACGCTGCAAGCACCGGCACAACATCCCCTGCTATTTTCGATTGCATTAAGCTTGACGGCACACGTCTTTGGCGTATCAATGCAGGTCCAAATTTCTTCACGAGTGCCCACACAATGCAGTTTATCGCATGGGACTTTGACGGTGACGGCTACGGAGAGTTTATGATGAAGACTGCTCCCGGCACTATCGACGGAGAAGGCAACTATGTGATTCTTGGAAATGACAATCCCGAAGAGATTTTCCTAAGCGGCCGCGGCAAGCAAGATCATGGTCCGGAATATATCACAGTATTTGACGGCTTGACCGGTGCAGAGCTTGCTACCATTCCTTATCATACCGATTATCAAGCAGGAAAAAGCTATTGGGGCGATGACAAACAAAACCGCTCAGAGCGTTATCTTGCTGCCCTTGCATATCTTGATGGTCCGGATGCCAATCCAAGCCCAATTTTTGCCCGTGGATATTATGCAGGTGCATTCGTGGCAGCCTACGACTGGGATGGAAAGACTCTCAAAGAACGCTGGGTGAGCCGCAACACAACCAAGGGGAAAGGTCTCTGGGGCGAAGGCGCGCACTGGGTCTCTGTAGGCGACTGCGACGGTGACGGATTCCAGGAGATTGTATACGGTTCGGCAGCCCTTGACCATGACGGCTCTCTCCTATATCGTACAGGTCTCGGACACGGGGACGCTTTGCATTTAGGCGACTTCTTGCCAGAACGTCCGGGCTTGGAAGTATTCATGGTGCATGAAGAAAAGCCCTACGGATATGACCTTCGCGACGCTGCTACCGGCGAATTTATCTTACACAAAACAGAATCCGGAGACACAGGCAGAGGTCTTGCAGCTCACTTTGACACAAAATCTCCTCATTCTCAATTCTTGTATAGTGCCTCAACCGGAGTGTTTGACTGCGCAGATGGATCTATGATAGCTGAAAAATGGACTATTGGCAGCAGTGGAGCCGGAATCAACAATAGAATATACTGGGACGGTGATCTTTATGATGAATTCTTCGATAAAAGCATCATAGCACATTGGAACAGCACCAACAAATGGTTTGACCGCTACAAAGTCAACAATGGCAATTACGTAATCGGTAAACTAAACAATGGTTCGAAATTCAATCCTTGCGTACTTGGAGATTTGCTTGGCGACTGGCGAGAAGAAATAGTAACATGGGATGAGAGCAACAACTATCTTATCATTAATGCCACAAGCTATAAAACTAATTACCGCATTCCTCATCTAATGGACGACCTCAACTATCGCGTGCAGGTTGTCAATCAGAACTGTTGCTACAATCAGCCTCCTCATCTGTCGTTTGACCCGGCAATAGTTTATGCTGAAAATCCCAATGTGGCAAATCAGGAAAACAATGTCTCCGGCGTAGAATCAATTGGCGCAGAAAGCCAGGATTCCATTGCCTCTATTTATACTCTTCAAGGCATAAAGATTGAGAAAATCACTGCACCCGGAATGTATATCTTAAATGGTAAAAAGGTCGTTATAAAATAACTCTTTAACCATACTAACTAATGTGACACGGAAATGCTGTAGCTGACAGATTTCCGTGTCACATTTATTTAATAAAAAAGTAATTAATTTTGAGAAACTTTCATGATGTTTTTTACGTTTATTTGTTGCAGGTGAAACTTACGAAAGGTTGTCACGATGCAAAATAATATTCACCCTTTAGTCTCTTTGATTATGGCAACACTCAACATTCTGATAGTATGGGGCATCATCGTAGTAGCGATGACGGTTGTGATTTCGGTTAGACTCTTTCATAGAGAAAGTGACCAAGTGCGTTCTCAAAAAGTATTGTCAAAAAGAGACAAAGTAATGAAAAATGTCAAGTATTGATCAATCACTTTCCAAAACTTCTGCAATTACTGAATGTGGAATAAAGACAGATACTTCTCTCAAAGAAATTTGTCTTTTCCTATCAGAATATTCGGCGTGGCTCCTCGGAAGCGGGGCCACGTCTATACGTCTTGAAAAAAACGTCAGGCGAATGGCTGAGTCAATGGGATGCCATGCTGAAATGACAATTCTTCCGAGGCATATCCACATGACGGTGTTTCTACCCGACCATTCCGACAGCTACACTTATATTATTGCTACACATCCCATGCCTCTCAACTATGACATCAACACTCAATTGAGCCGACTTAGCTGGAGCATGGCAGACGATCACTTGACGTTGAAAGAAACCCAAGAAAAATTTGAAAAAATAATCAAAACTCCGCCAGCCAACAAGTATCTTGTATTATTTCTCGCATCGTGTGCAAATGCCGCTTTCTGCCGATTGTTTACCGGCGATTGGGCTGCCGTAGGAGTAGTGTTTTTGTCAACTCTCATTGGATTTTATCTGAGACAAGTGATGACGGCTCATAAGGTTGACGTACGGCTCGTTTTTATAATTTGCGCATTCATCTCGTCAATTCTTGCGAGCACCGCTACCCTATTCAGTTTCGGTCATACTCCCGACATTGCGGTTGGAACAAGTGTTCTCTACCTCGTCCCCGGAATTCCTTTCTTAAATTCATTCAGTGATCTGCTCAATGGCCATTATATATGTGCCTTTGGGAGATTTGTCCATGCGGTTGTCCTCACATGCTGCCTGTCATTAGGGCTCTGCGGGGGAATGTTGTTGATGAACTTAAGTATGTTTTAGCCATGTTACTCCAAGTTCTACAAGATGCATTGTTTGCTGCCATCGCAGCGATTGGGTTTGCAGCAATAAGCAATCCCCCTAAGAAAGCATATCTGCTATGCGCTATAATCGCGGCTGCCGGACATTCCGCTCGCTATTTGCTGATGAATTCTTCCCTTTTTGAGATTCATATTGTGGCAGCAAGTGCTATAGCAGCGTTCATAGTCGGCACGCTTGCAGTCATTCTATCGCCATACGGCAAGATGCCGGCTGAGACATGCTTATTTCCATCATTGCTTCCAATGATACCCGGCATTTATGCCTACAAAGCTTTTGGAGGACTCATGATGTGCCTGTCGCATGGAACAGAAACAGAATTCGATCATTATTTCTATCTGTTTGCCAGCAACGGCTTGACTTGCCTCTTCATTCTTCTCTCCATGGTAATTGGAGGCACACTCCCAATTTTCTTCTTCAAGAACATATCCTTCCAAGCAACTCGCTGACACAATACAGAATCATAATTCTTCACGGAGGAAACGAGACGTAGGGGTGGCGAGAAGCGACATCTCTTCAGGAGTGCCAGAGGCTACCAACTGCCCTCCATCCTTGCCTCCTTCAGGACCCATTTCAATGAGCCAGTCGGCAGATTTGATCACGTCAAGATTATGCTCGATAACTACCATAGTATTCCCTTTGTCGACGAGTTTGTTGATGACACCGAGAAGAACCTTTATATCTTGGAAGTGAAGGCCGGTTGTCGGTTCGTCAAGGATAAAGAGTGTGCGTCCGGTATCCTTCTTCGCAAGCTCTGTAGCGAGTTTCACTCTTTGGTTTTCGCCGCCGCTAAGAGTACTTGATGGCTGACCCAGCTTAATATAGCCAAGACCGATCTCTTGAAGCACTTTGATTTTCTTCAAAATCGAAGGCACATTCTCAAAGAACTCGACAGCCTGATTCACTGTCATCTCGAGCACATCAGCAATAGACTTGCCTTTATATCTCACTTCAAGAGTCTCTCGATTGTATCTTTTGCCATGGCATTCCTCACATGGTACAAGAACGTCTGGAAGGAAGTTCATCTCAATCGTACGATACCCATTCCCTTTGCATGTCTCGCATCGCCCACCGCTTACATTAAAAGAGAAACGGCCAGGTTTGTATCCTCTTATCTTAGATTCCGGCAACTCCATAAAAAGTTTCCTTATATCAGTGAAAACACCGGTATAAGTGGCAGGATTAGATCTCGGGGACCTTCCGAGTGGGGACTGATCGACAGTGACAACCTTGTCAACATTCTCTATGCCCTCGATTTCTTTATAAGGAAGAGGGGGAGTATTCGACCTATAGAATTTTTGACTCAGAATTGGCTGGAGCGTGCCATTGACAAGACTTGATTTTCCTGAGCCTGACACTCCAGTGACACAAATGAATTTGCCAAGAGGGAACTCAACATCTACATCCTTGAGATTATGACCCTGCGCGCCTTTGATAGTCAACTTTTTGCCATTTCCTTTTCTTCTTTCAGTGGGAACTTCGATTGATTTCTCTCCATTGAGATAAGAAGCAGTAAGGGTATGGGTCTTTTTCATCTCAGATGGTGTGCCCTGAAAAACTACATTTCCACCTTTGCGACCTGCGCCTGGTCCGATGTCAACGATGTAATCGGCCTCGTTCATTATATCTTTGTCATGCTCTACAACGATGATTGAATTGCCATTGTCGCGAAGCTGCTTTAAACTATTTATCAGACGCTCATTATCTCGTTGATGCAGTCCGATAGATGGCTCGTCAAGTATATAGAGAACATTTACTAATTGGCTGCCAATCTGAGTAGCAAGGCGAATTCTCTGGCTCTCTCCTCCTGAGAGGGAAGAACTCGGACGGTTGAGAGAGAGGTAATCAAGCCCTACGTCAAGAAGGAATTTCAATCGTGAGCGAATTTCCTTCATGATCTCCACAGCTACAAGCCGACGTTGAGAGTCTACGCGGTCTTCAAGTCCAAGAGTCCATTCATATAGCTCCTTGATATCCATATTGGCTACATCCGCAATATTCTTACCATCTATATAATAATGGAGTGAGATTTTGTTAAGACGCTGACCATTACATTCAGGACACACAGTACGGGTATAGAACTGTTCGCTCCATTTTTTTGCTTCGCTGCCGAAATCATCTGATTGTTGAGCCTCAATATATTTGACCAAACCTTCGTAGGCAGATTCATATGAATAGGTCTGCATTGCAGCATTTGTCAGCACAAGACGGGAATCCGTGCCGTTTAGAATCTCATCAAGTGCTTCTTCCGATAGATTTTTTATCGGAGTCTTTAGAGTGGCTCCATACATCTTGCATATTGCTTCTATCTGCATGAAGACGAGACTGCTCTTGTATTTCCCAAGAGGAACGATACCTCCTTCGTAGATAGATTTATTTCTATCCGGGATAATCTTATCAACATCGACTATATTCACTTCTCCAAGACCTTTACAACGTCGGCAAGCACCTTGCGGGGAATTAAATGAGAAGTTGTGGGGAGCCGGCTCGGGATATGAGAGCCCATTTTCTGAATCCATCAGCAAAAGAGAAAAATGATGGAGTTTCCCGGACTCCATATCGATCACCATCATCTGCTTGTCGCCCTGCTTGAGAGCATCTTCAACTGCTTTTTTCAGACGGTCTTGCTCATTTTCTCTTACTTTCAGACGGTCGATGACAAGTTCAATATCATGGTTGCGATATCGGTCTGTCTTCATTCCATACGTAAGTTCACGGAGTTCGCCATCTACACGAACATTTAGATAGCCCTTTTTCCTAAGATTCTCAAACAATTCCTTATAATGACCTTTGCGGTTTCTTACAAGCGGAGCAAGCACATAGATCTTACGGTCGGCAAATGTCTTGCTGACCATATCTACAATCTTCTCCTTTGTGTATTTGACCATAGGTTTTCCACTTATGTAGCTCCGAGGCTCACCGAGCCGAGCAAACAGAAGACGGAAAAAGTCGTAGATTTCAGTTGTTGTCCCTATTGTAGAGCGAGGATTATTGTTAGTTGTCTTCTGCTCAATGCTTATCACCGGATTGAGACCCGTGATTTTGTCTACATCCGGACGCTCCATATTCCCAAGAAGATTGCGGGCATATGCAGAAAAAGTCTCTATATAACGCCGCTGGCCTTCGGCAAAAATAGTGTCGAAAGCAAGTGAAGATTTTCCACAACCACTCAATCCGGTGATGACACTAAGCGAGTTGTGGGGAATAGTAACATCTATATTTTTCAGGTTGTGGACTCTTGCACCTGACACTTCGATGCGGTCTGCTGCCTTAAGATTTTCATTCATAGTATTCAAAAGAAACTTGTAGGGACGCACAGCTTGTGCGTCTGCATTTTAATGAGGGTTTTAAGGACGCACTTGCCATGCGCCCTCACAAAGAGGATCAATCCTCCTTCAGCTTTATTATAACAAATATTATGCCATAAATGCTCATTTACTCTTCCGGAGTAGTAGAAGTGCCTGTAGTTCCCACAAATTTCACAATATTAATGTCTCCACTCTTCTTGTATTGCTTTCCGTCGGTCCCCATGGCTTCTATAACATAGAAGAATACTCCTGAGTCAACAGTTTTACCACGCACTTTCCCATCCCAACCCTGTTCAGGAGAAGTCAAATGGCACACTTGATGTCCTTGACGATCGAAAATATAGCACTGGAATGACTGGAGCGAACGGTAAGCAACTTTCCATTCATCGTTGACCCCATCCCCATTTGGAGAGAAAGCATTCGGAATCAATAGTTGGCTATCTCCGATGTTGACTTCATAGATATCGCTTATATACTCACAACTTCCATCAGAGTTGCTTCCAATATAACGCAAATAGTGAGTGCCTTCATCAAGAAATGTGTAGTCAAGGTCTTGAGTCGTGAATCGGTAATCTATGTTTTCAAACTCAGAATCCCGAGACAATTGCCATTCATTGTGTATCAATCCATCTGTCACGTAAGCTTGAAAACTGATGTCGCAAGGGGCAGAACCTCCAAGACCATCATTATTTCCCGCCCCAATTTGATTGCTTCCGGCTACTATCTCCGTTTGAGAATCATCACTTTTTTGAATAGCGAATGTATGAGCATCCACAGATGTAGGAGAAACGGTCACTGTCTCTACTGATTCCTCCCAATTCCACGCTTTGAGAAACTTGTCGCCTCTAATCCTAAATGTTGAGGCACAGTAATTAGGGGGAGAAAGGCGATACTGTTCCTGAAGACTTTCGAATGTCTTCGAAACTTCAGTATCATAATAATTACTTTGGTCGGAGCCTTCCTTCCATTCCTGTGTAGTGTACTCGACAGTAATTTCTTGATTGAGAGTCTTCTGCATTCCATTGATGGTGAAATATTTAATTGGCTCTCCTGTGCCAGTGACAGTTATAATTGTCACGCCACATTCTTGATCCTCTGCCGGAGCAGCTGATTGAAGTTTCAGTCTATGAGTCAGATAATCTGTAATCCAGAAGCAATACCTTCGATCCCCGTCCTCAATGATATACCCTTTGTCTCCCTGCAAAGAAGCAAGTGTGCTTGTGTTTCCATCTTGAGTAGATGCAACTTCTTCAGCGTGTCCGCCACCAAGGTTTCCATACTGAAGCCAGTTGATACGATTGCCTGCTGAGGATGTATATGAAGCAGTGACACCCTCTACAGAGTAAAGGATATAGATCTTTTCAAGACCCGTAGATTTCTCAGGAGTCTCTTCAAGTACCTTCAAGGAATTACCGCTGAATGAAAGAGACTGCGAAAACATAGGAAGAGTCCCCATGCAGAGAGATATGAAAAAAAGTGATGTTTTCCGTTTCATATATATGTAACGGAAAACATCACTATTTAAGTATGATTTTGATTGCTTAATCAAAGAATAGTCTAATTGATTAATCATGTGAAAATATTTGCGATGTTGAAAGCCACTATAGCTAAAATCCAAGCAAGAACGGTGTTGTAAAGAAGTGAGAAAACTCCATATTTCCAACTTCCCGTCTCTCTGATAGTTGCTGTAAGTGTAGCTATGCATGGGAAATATAGCAAGACGAAGACAAGGAATGCTATAGCTGAAGCCGTAGTAAAGGGTGCTTTTCCTGTAAGAGGAGATGGCGTCTTAAGCCGTTCGCTTAACGCATCTGCATCATCATCCCCCACAAATAGAACCCCCATAGTCGAGACAACTACCTCTTTTGCTGCCATACCGGCTATAAGGGATACGCATGACTGCCATCCAAGTTCCATTGGGCGAACAACCGGTTCGCAACATTTGCCGATCCTTCCTAAAATTGAATGTTCTTGCTGATAGGCATGCAATACGAGTTGATCTATTTCTTCATTTGATTTATCAGCCTTTTCACTCGAAGGCATCTCAGCCATAGCTGAATCAACGTAAGACTGAGGCACTTGCTCAAATGAATATCGAGGGAAGTAAGATAAAGCCCATATAATAATGGAAGCTACGAGAATCAGACCACCCATCTTCTGAAGATATTGTTTTGCTTTCGACCACATACTGCGCACCACTGCCTTATAAGTCGGCACACGGTAGGGAGGCAGTTCCATTACGAATGGAGTCTCATCAGCCTTAAACCAGAACTTTCTTAACATTTTTGCTGTAAGAATGGCCACGATGATTCCCAACAAATAGAGTCCGGAAAATACAATTGCACCATGGTGAGGGAAGAATGCACCTGCAAGAAGCACATAAATGGGAAGTCTTGCAGAACATGACATAAATGGAAGAATCAAGATAGTGATCAATCTGCTGGAACTACTCTCAATGATTCGGGTAGACATTATTGCCGGCACATTACATCCGAAACCGGTCACTAACGGAATAAAACTTTTGCCATGAAGTCCCATCTTATGCATAAGCTTATCCATAATGAATGCCACACGAGCCATATATCCTGAGTCTTCCATGAAGGATATGAAGAAGTAAAGGATAAGAATATTCGGAAGAAAGACAATCACTCCTCCTACGCCTCCTATTATACCGTCGAGAATCAGATCTTTCAATGGTCCCTCCGGAAGATACCGAGACATTAACTGAGATATCCATGCCACAAGGTCTTCAATCCACTCCATAGGATATGAGCCGAGTTCAAAAGTGCACCAGAAGATAAAGAACATCGCGGCAAGGAATATGGGAAATCCAAATAGCTTATTAGTGACTACAGCATCAATTATTTTGGTAGTTTTCTCTTCATGCACGAGATCTCCTTCGAGAGTCTCAGCAAGTGCCCCTTGGATAAAGCCATATTTATTTGCTGCTATAGCGGTCTGCACATCCTCATTGATTTTATGCTTTATTTCGTCGGCTACCCTATCCCGGTCTTTAATGATTTGATGATAATCAGGAGTGTTCTTAATCAAGAGTTCTGCTTCGGGATCACCCTCAAGGAGTTTGATAGCCAGATATCGGGTAGCAAAATGAGGAGGCACATTTGGCTCTGCTTTCAGGTCGGCCCTAAGCACATCAACACCTTCTTCAATCTCAGGACTCATCTTGACATGGATATGGCGAGTGTCAGGATGATTCATTTCATACACTTCAATGACAGTGTCGAGAAGTTGATGGACTCCCCTTCCGGTAGAAGCTACAGTCGGAACAATAGGTACGCCAAGCATAGCCCCGAGTTCCTTATATTTAAGAGTGGCTCCCGACTTCTCAAGCTCATCATACATATTAAGAGCTATCACCATTGGACGGTTCATATCGATAAGCTCAGTCGTCATGTAAAGGTTCCGCTCCAGATTTGACGCCACAATCACATTGATCATCACATCCGGCGTCTCGTCGCGAAGGTATCTGACTACATACTGCTCTTCAGGACTATAGGCTGAAAGTGAGTATGTGCCGGGAAGATCCACAATATTGATTCTGTAACCTTTATAATTAAGGTGTCCCGATTTTGCATCCACTGTCACGCCGGCATAGTTGCCGACATGTTCGTTTGCTCCGCTTACTATATTAAATAGGGAGGTTTTGCCGCAATTAGGATTACCGAGCAACGCTACGTTGATGATCTTATCGTGACGCACAGCATGGGCAGCATCCTCATCATGTCGGGCAGTGGCTTTCTTCTCTGCTTTATCAGCATCTGTCTCATGATCGTGCCACTCCTGCAGAGGCATGATCTCTATCATAGATGCTTCAAGTCTTCTTAGGGAGACCTCATAATCCATCAAAGCATACTTGATGGGGTCTTGAAGAGGAGCGTTAAGAATGCAAGAGACTTCCCTGCCTCTTACAAATCCCATCTCCATAACTCTCTTTCGGAATGCTCCGTGACCGAGAATCTTGGTAATTACGCCGGTTTCGCCCGGCAGAAGGTCGACTAATCTCATTTTGCAAAATAGACTTATTCTAAATTAGTGCAAAATTACAAAAAAAACGTAACTTTGACAATACTCAATTATGAGTATAAGCCCATAGTATTAGACTTTCGGCCTTAAATTCTAAGGCCCCGTCTCATAAAAAATGTGGCCTAAAATCATATTTTTTTAGATGGTGAAAGTTCGATTACTTCGCAATCACGCATATCAGCCCCGTCGATAGTCAATTTTACCAATGTGCGTACACTATGCCATCCATAGATTCCGGCAGCCCCCGGGTTTATATGCAGCACTTGCAGCTCCTTATCATAAATCACCTTCAAGATATGAGAATGGCCGTCTACCATCAGGCCGATATGGTTTTCGATCAGCAACTTCTTCATACCCTTGCTCCACTTTCCAGGATATCCTCCAATATGAGTCAGAAGCACTTTGACTCCTTCGACATAGAAAATTTCAAGTTCATGACATTTCCTACGTACCATTCCGTGGTCGATATTTCCGGAGACAGCCCTGACCATAGGCACAACATCCTGTAGCCTTTCAATTATATTATAGTCTCCGATGTCGCCGGCATGCCATACTTCATCGCAATCCTTGAAGTGCTCAGCATATCGATCATCCCAGCATCCATGCGTATCACTAAGTATACCTATTCTTTTCATAAAAATCAATTTAGCTATGATCAAAAATTTCTTGGTATAATTATTCTTTTCCCCCGAGCTACGCTCGGAGTTAACAAGATAATCAGCCCTCAGGGCTGAGACTCGGCAAATTTTAGATTAGGACAAAGATACGAAAAAAATAGGATTAATTAGGGGAATAATCATTTTTTTCTAAAAAAAAAGCA
>CAMWLX010000037.1 GCA_947175225.1 uncultured Porphyromonadaceae bacterium | reverse complement strand
CTATTATTCTTAATCCAGAGGTTACCTATACGATTTATATATGTTATGAAGAGTTTTTTTAGAAAGCATTCATCATCAAGTTTCATATATACATTTTCAAAAGAAAGACTTTCATCCTTTTTAGACTGTCTTTTAAGATCACGACCAATAATAGAGACCTCAAATCGATAGATTACGTCATCAGTTCCATACCCATTAGCTTCCTCAATATATGTCTTATGACTTTTTGTCTTTATCTCCAGCGTTTTATTGTAACCTCTAAAGATAATCGGTCTACGATTGCCGGAAGATTTAAGATTATAATAAAAAGATGCTTTTGGCTTCTCTTTATCGTTAATAATCTTGATATTTGGAATTACTTTTGTGCCGAGAATCTGATTTCCCTTTTCAGTGACCGGAATTTTTGTGCCTATACGTTTTACAGTACAGTCACAACGGTGAATGAAATCATTCAATTTCTTCGGGAGATTTATATTGCAATCACATGCCACATCAATCTGAACGATTTTCTCAAGAGTCAGATTGTACAAATTTTCAAAATCGTAAAGAAGTTTTAACCTACCTGAATAAAATAATTTATTATCTAACGTGACTGTGATTGCCTGTTGAATGTCATTCCTAAATTCGGCAATCTTAACGTTATCTTCATTGCCATTTTTATATTCCAAAATATAGATAGGATTTGTATAATTCACCGACAGGTATTTCTTAGAGAAGATAAATACATTAGATGCAGTTGTAATCAAGAAATCAAATGTGGAAATAGATCTGATAACATGTGTCATGAAATCTTCCGGAATCCGATAGACTAATACGAGTTTGTCAATATGGTAATTGACCTTCATCTTTTTATTCATAAAATATTCTTAAAATTTTAATTATTTATTTTTGCATTGCAGGATCTGGTTCGAGAGAATCATCATCCTGCTTTTTTATGAAATAGATGATACATAAAAACTAAATTAGGTTAGGTACTGGTATTGTAATCACAAGCCGGCAAGATCTAATATAGGACACTGCAAGAATGGCAACTAAAATTATTGCAGCGGCCATAATCTGTCAATCTCTAATTGTCTTTCAAAAAATACATAGGGAAATTTCCTCATATAGATCACAGATCAAAAATTGAAGCGATAATCTTTATGAATGAACATCCAATAAACTATGACAGCCGTCAGGCTCTAAATCACTTCGTTCATTTGAAACAGAATATTCGTATGTTTGGAATGAAAGTATTATCTTTGCAGTCTATAATGCAAATGAATATGGCAAATACAGAACTTATTAAGAAAATCGAGAAGAAATTCGGGCGGGAACTGCGTTACTCACAGGAATGCGAAGCTCTGGTTGAAGCAATATACGAAGAAACCGGCGAACGGCTTGGCATATCTACACTAAAGAGACTCTTTGGCTTCGTTGGGCAAACTGTAACTCCGCGTATTTCAACTATGGATATAATAGCTCAATATGTCGGCTATCCAAATTATGATCTTCTGTTAAAGGATATGGAAAAGGATTCTGACATCTCCGCATTCTCCCCTGTTGACGAGATTGATGTAGCAGAAATCCAGACCGGAACTCAAATTCAGTTGACTTATGATCCAAATAGACTGATAGTGATGACTTATCTTGGCACTTCCAAATTCATTGTCAATGAATCGCAGAATTGTAAACTACAGAAAGGCGATATTGTCAGAGTCACACATCTGGCGGTAGGTTTTGACCTGTTGGCCTCAGAAGTCGTTCGGGATAGGAATAATTTAGGTCCCTATCATGCTGCTAAGCAAGGTGGTCTGACTTCTTTGGAGATAATAATATAGGGTTATATCATTAACACAATTCAATCTTGACCGGTTAGGTAAATACTAAAATGAGATGCTTGCTGTCAGTAGTTGATAATAAGATATTTCAACATGACAGCAAGCATTCATTTTTTCTCTATAGAAATCAGCGTCTTTCTTCTTTCCATTTCATCTGAAAGACGTTGAACCAGTTCATCGTTTTTTTTAAGCATGTCTACATAAGCTTCACAAGATATAACTGCATTTTGTATGTCCAATGGCTTTTCATCAGAAAACTTCTCCTGATAGTCGGCATATGCCTTCATGGTAAGATCACTCTGATGCTCTATTATAGTATACATAGCATCATACAGTTCGTCATTGGTTGAAGCTGAATCTGTAATCAAGATATTTGCCTCATGATATAGTTTATCCATTTGCTTAATTCTCACAGACATTTCCTTTGCGATGATTTCCTTATATTCATCGCTTTTCTCAGATTCTTCTTTGATTGTCTCCCGTACCACTTCTTTTACGGCAGATTCAGTAACAGCCTCATTGAAAATAACTACAGTATCTTTTGTGGACATGATGGCTCCTGTAGGTAAAACCTGAGAACTAACTTTCAACTCTTGGGTCGGAGAGCTGATAAAAAAAAGCAATGCGGCCGAAATAACAGTCAAAGCTGAAATCATAATGATATATATTTTTCTGTTATACGATTTAGATAATTTATTCCTAAGTGCATCTGAAGTTGTCTCTTTTCTAAAACATTCAGCTTGAAACTCCTTAAATCTTCGGCTTGGAAATCCTGAAATACTATTGCTCAGGCGTTCGACAATCTTACCTACTCCATGGAAGTCAATATCCGTGCTTCCGGTTGACTCAACACCGTAAAGATGAGCGTCTCCGGAAGTGTCGTCAAGCCATGAAGTATAAGCCTTGTCCAGATCCACTAAGACAAGACTTCTTGACCCATGAGTCAATAAGATATTATCCGGTTTTATGTCACAGTGAACGACATTATGCTGATGCAGATAGTCTATCACATCAACCAGCTCAGTCAGCATGCTCCTGACATTTGCCTCTATACTGAGCCAAGGATCATTGTCAGAAACCATATCCGCAAGAGTGATTCCATCAATGTAGTCCATGATGATATAGTCTCCATGGAACTCTCTGTATTCCGGCAACGAACGATGCTTTAGCGCGACACCGATATCAAATTCTTTATCGAGCGCAGCGAGATGTCTCGGAGAAGTACGATATTGTTGTTTAAGTCTTTTTATGAAAACTCTTCGACGCCGATATCGTGTTATATATGCATCACATGCAGAGCCACTTCTCTCAATCTTTTGTGCAAGAGAGAAGTCAAGCGGGCTGTCAGAGTTGATATTGTCATCACTGAATCCGGATATTATGTCATCATAAACTTTCACAATGCAAAATTAACAAAAAAAATTATAGCTTGGTCTTCACAACAAAAAATTAGGAATATCCTATTACTTATGAAATGGACGGAATGAACTACAAGAAACAGGAAAAAACATTGTAATTTTGTACTCGCAGAGGTCCTGATGAAGGTTTTATAATGAGCTACATAACTCTTAAAGTAGAATTTTTGAATATTCTTTGGATAATCAAGAAATATTCCTTAATTTTGCAATGTTGGAGGTAGAGGCTTTTTATTAAGTCGACATCACTGACAAGACATAAAGAAAAGGCGTTTACTTGACGCTTGATTCTGACGTTCTGAAAACTTCGCAACTTTAAAGATCTCTGTCAGAATGAAGCAACGGTAGATGTTCATCGATGTGTACACTATATCCAATGGCACAGACTCCGTGAGGCGTCTATGTCTATTTAAGTGCTACATATTCGCGTGGGCCTCTGCGTTGCTCGTTCAACAGAGATAGGCAATGCGAAGGCCTCAGAACGTGGAGCGAGCAACAGGTATCGGCACCACGCTTTTTTCATTTATATAATGGTCGAAGGTGCAAGGCCTGACAAATCACTACGATGACCTTCAATATGAAGAATACCCACGAAGAAAAAGAACTGGAGCGTATTAGCAATCAGGAACTGCTTCAGCGTCTTGCCGATAAAGAGAAAGATGATTGGAAAGACGAGGAATGGGATGATTATGTTGAACCAGTGAAACCAGATACGTCTAAAAGAAAATACGGTCAGATGGAAGGATTCTATGATGAAGAATTTGAGTCCAACCACTATTATCCTCGCCCAATAAAGCAAGATATCCTACATATAGACAGATTTGAACCATCTGGAGTAAAATCATTAGGTGAGATATTTGCTAAATGCAAGGATTTCTCGTGGGATGCTGTATTTGCAATTATTGTTTACGACTCAGAAAAAAAAGACTTTTGGTTTCCGCAAGAATTGATAATTGGATTCAAAGCTCGTATAGATGAACGTAAAATATGTGCTTATTCCGGATACTATGATGAAACACCTAAACACCAAGTTATAAAGAACACTGACTTTCTAATTGCTTGTGACCCTAAGAAAACAGGTAATGTGGATTGTATCGGATGTAAGAATCCGTTATGGGTGATTGATAATGATACACCAATCTATATCAGCACAAAAATGTACCGTAATTTACTTATAAGCGATGTGATTCCCTTTGAGTACAATGGTATTCATTACATAGGTTTTATTGCTACTCACCCAGTAAAGTCGTTATCTATCTCTGAAATAACAGAGAATTTGTTGAAAGATTATTATGGGAATAATTCAACTGACTTAAAAGACTAAAGTTTAACGATAAAGACTTCAAAAATTAATAAAATTCAACTTAAAAACTCGAACAAATGAACGATACAGTAACAGTTGACTTTCGTTGGAGAGAAAGATACAACTTCGAAAGCAAGTATGAAAGTCATGGCAATAGTGAGAATTCTGTTAAACTTCCTATGCCTGTGTATTTGGCATTAATTCAAGGAGGGAACCATGCCGTTGAATCATATATTAGAAATAATTTTATAATATATGATCCTGATTTAATAATATCTGATGTCAGGATGTTTATATCCTGACATCAGATCATGTTAATGTCCCGGTTGCCGAGATGAAACCACTTATATACTTGATGAGAATCTTGATTACAAGCTTAAGAAGAATCCAATGGGTAATCTATAGTGTGAAATCATTAATAAAATATAGGAGTGATTGTTTGAAATCAAATTATAGAAATGAACGGAATGAACGTAGGCTTTTAACCGATTAATATGTAACTTTGCACCAGAGAAAGCCGAATCGCTTTAAAGGATGTAGGTATAATTAATACTTTTTATATAAATGGCAAGAGTTTGGACCGTACGTCTTAAACATCACATCAAGGATGGCTTAGAGCCAGGGTTCACAGTAACCGTAACTACTCAGCAAAATGTTAAAAACTGGCCCTCTTTAGAGCAGAAGCTCATGGACATGAGCTATGGCACAATTGGCGGTTGTGCCACTGATACATTCTGGGATTGGTACTAATCTGTTTGAAAAACTACTATCTAATTAAGAGATTGTTTCATGAAGTATATAATCCTACTTTGAAACGATCTCTTAGTTGTATATTAACCAATAATAGAGACATACAATGGTCAAGAAAAAACCTGCAATACAACCGACAAAGAAGTTAGGAAGATCCCATATACGAAAAAGAACATACTCCGAGATCATCGCTGATCTGAATAATGAAAGTGATGAGTTTAAGAGAACCATCCTATACAAAAGATTGGTCATGAGGGCAGAGATGTTACAGGATGCTAAAGAGAAAGAAAATGACAATATCTAAATTATTAATACCAGCAATATTGGCAATCTTCTTGGCAGCTTGTTCAGCAAATACGAAAACAAACACAGAAAGCGAAACTGTGTCTGTTCATTCGTCGATAGAGGGAGCCGAGGCGATCGTACAAGAGCCGGCAAACAAGTATCTGTCTCAGATATTCGCCTATGCGAATCCCGACGGAGAAGGTTTCGTTATCAGAGACACTGTGAGATACTATATAGACGGCAACGTATTCTACACCGACCGCCAATATCATATTCTGAACGTCTATTTCTCGACTGACGATGACAACACTATGGTCTACAATGACTATGTTGCATTCGACATGACACAGAAACCTGATTCAAACGGTTGGTATAAAGTGGTTGTTCCGGATGATTTTCCTGATTTTTGGCATCCCGGCTCTCATATATCAGCAGTTATACTTCGTGGTTATTTCGTAGGGACACAGACTAAAGATACTAACAGAAATGCTGATGCATATCTCTACAACACGACAAAGGAAATCGGTCGATCGTCAGACCGCAACATGGCTGACCCGGAAGTGAAGAAACTGATTGAACTCATTAACAGAAACCGCAAATAATTGTAAATCATGGAAGACGAGAAGAAATATATTGTAAAGGATGAAGACGGAGTAGTTCTCTATGACGAGACAGATGATTTGGATCCTGAGGATACTGTCGATGAAGTAAACAAACACAGATCAACCCCAGAAATATATCCTGAATATGCCGACAGAATCCAGATGCGCGGTATCATTAAGGACAAGGACGGCTTCCGGCTCAAGACAAATGAAGAGATATTCACTAATGAGCATATGCGAGAATTTGACCGAAAAGTCGAATTGCAGAAAGAGAAGACTAAGCGTACTGATCGACTTGTCTCAATCGGAGTTATTTTGTTTTGCATCCTTATGATTGCTGGTTTTATCCTGTTATCCATCTGGCTTAACTAAAGATAATCAAGACATTTATATAAAACATTTAGAAGTAACCGATAAAAGTATATATGAAACCTATTGTTTCAATCATATTATTCACCCTTGTCGTTACATTAGTAGAGAACATATCTGCACAGTATCAGGTATTATATAATCCGGAACAGCCGCTTCTGACGGAGGACCTGTACATCGACCCGTCTACAATCAACGATAAACTGAACTATCACAACGGTCTCGACCTGACAGAAGACTACGGCCATGTGTTCATTCCGCCTACGATGTACAAGCATGACGGACGTTCACGCGGACTGCTGATAGCACGTTGCTGCGACAGCCATTATTCTGTATGCGAGGCTCGTTGTCCGAAATGTTTCTACAAATACCACCGGAAAGACAATATCATAACATTCAAGCATGTCCTCTTCGGCGAATGTGAACGTTGTCACACAAGATGCGAGAACTTCGTATTTTATGGTTCTGGTCAACTTCTTCCGAACGGCGATGACGACAAATACAATAAAATCTATTATTTGGATATGTACGATGTCGAGGAAGTCGAGATAGACGGTCACACTTATCTGAAGATAACCAACAATCCTACGAAAACGACTAAGCCGAAGAACACTCTTCCGACACCAAAGAAGAAATTCTACTATCCGGGAACTGAACCGCCTTCGGAGAGAAGACCCGGAAAAATTTCAGGATATCTGAAAGGATATTTTTAAGACTAAAACTTCGACTTACTATAAGTAATTGACTGATTAGCAGTACCACTATCGCTATAGCATTGATATTCAAGTAATAATTCAAATTACAATAATTATTTTTTTTACCTTAAATAAATAGAAACTTATTCTAAAACAACTCAATTAATTTGCTAATTAATAAACAATTAAATACGCATCGTCAGATTACCAAAAATAACAATTTGCAGTTTTACCGTTCAACAAAAGATAATTCAAGAAAAGTCTCTTAGCCCACACCTGGATCTCTAAACTCTAATCCTATCCTAATGGACGGAATGAACGATACTATTATCATTTTTTATCACTAATTTTGCATTAAACAATCTGAGAACATAAACGGAAGTAAATAATCTAAAAATTAGTAAATATGTGGTGGTGGATAATATGCGCTATACTACTGGGAGGAATCGGTCTAATGGTCGCAGGTGTCATGTTGTGGATTGCGTGGCAGGTTGTCAGATTTATCCTGAATCTTATCTGCTTTCTCTTTTTTGGACAGGATGAAGTATTCTGACTAAGATATAGTAGGTGATTATGGAAAACAAATACGGTTTTGGAGAGAATCCTCCTTATTCACTATACAAGAATGAGTATGGGAAATGGGAACTCGTAGATGGAACCTGCAATATGAAACATATTGTGACTGAAATACAGAAAGGTGATGACCGATTTCCGTCATCATTACTCGCCATAGGCGAGGATTGTCCCGATGTGATATACTGCATAGGGAACAACTCCCTGTTAAAGCTGAGCAATATGGTGGCGATCATCGGTGCGAGAGCTGCTGATGATGACGGATTGGGGATAGCACGTTATCTCGGCATTAAACATTCTACAAATGTCATAATCAGTGGTTTGGCTCGTAGAATAGACACTGAGGCTCATTGGGGATGCATAGACGCAGAAGGAAAGACTATAGCTATTGTAGGCACAGGGTTGGATCGGGTACATCCCAAGGAGAATGAAACACTTCAGCAAAAGATTCTTGAAACCGGAGGCTTGATTGTTTCCGAGCAACCTTTAGGAATCAAAGCAAGTCCGCGTACATTGATAGCGCGAACGAGATTGCAGATGGCTCTGGCAGATACCGTCATCGTAGTACAGTGCGAAAAAGAGAGCTGAACCATGCATGCAGTCAATTTCGCATTACGCTATAATAAACGAATCTATGCAGTTGAAAATGGTTGGTCTGGCAACAGATATTTGCTTGATAATGGATTGGCAGAAGTTATCCTTTCGAAACAGCAACATATAACTGATGAAGAAACACGTAAACAAGCTATCGCTTGCGTAAGAAAAATTTACAGAGAGAACTAAGCAAATGGTACTGTTTCCATTCTGTAAGATACAACAAAATAGTAAAGACCTGAACATTAGAAAATAAGTAAATATGGGCAAAAAAGAAGTATGGTATGACTTTACCTTTGGGAATCCGGCATATCCAAAGGAATTTGAAAAATATCTTCGTGAAGATGAAAGATGCATTGCTATTTATGCAGATCCATTATACGAGCTCATTCCATCAGAAAGTCATTGGCTAGTAAAAGAAATCCTTCGGGATGATGAATTGCAGATGATGGATGAGGACAGCTATTATCGTGAAATTGAATCGATATTATGTCACCATCCTGAGATCGAAGATTTTGAGGCAACGAGTAAAATACTCTTTCCGATAATGAGAAATGAAAGTGTTGACGATGAACTAAAGAGTACACTTTGGCAAGCAAAAGTATCTCTTGATGTGTCAATCATGAATTATCGGCAAGTCTCTCGATTGAATACAAGATGAGAAAGGATAACTATACAGACCTAATGAATATCCGACACCAACTATGGAAAATGAAATAATGAAGAATAATTCTGATCCGGCAGACAATACAATGGACTTTTTCCCGGTTTACAAAATTCACACAGATATCCCAAAGGATTTCCTTAACAGGAAAATTGATTCTCTAATAAAACTCTTAGCTGAGTTACACCACTGTTCAGAGTCTGAGGCACAAAAGCATATAGAAATTCCCGTCGATGCTGTTGAAGCCCAACCCGGTAACATCTTTTTCGATATATACAATTCTAAAGGATTTGAGGGTCACTATGAAATCTGGGTCAACGTGAATACATTCGATTACGTCGTAAACGAATATAATGAATCAGATCAATTATGCAGGAAAGAGAGTCTATCAGAGAGACAAAAAATCATCGTAGAGGGTATCATAGCAAATACACTCTATTCTATCTCACAATACTGTGAGGAGTTTCCAGATACTTTTCTAATCTCATACAAAGATACATCAAAGCTCAATCTTATGTAGTAAGAGGAAGAGTCTGCTGCTCGATATATACCATCAAATCAAGCCAGAACTCATTCAGAACATATGAATAAGTTCTGCTACCAGTTTAACCGTAGGAAACTTGATATGTTGGAACGTTTTTATGATAATGTGATCTCATACAGGACAGAGTTAAAACACATATAGTACGCCAAATAATCGGTAGTATACGGCAGCCACTATTGGATAATGAAATATGAACATCACTAACCGTAAAGTAACACAATCTTGAAAAACTAAAATTAAAACAAGATCCATGTGTTATTTAAAGACTGAACTCCACCTTTATACGAGACACGGTTGATGTAGAAACATCACATAGCTTTGCTGTCCTACGGACTGAGGTCCCGCGTCTCAGCTCTCGTAAGACGCTTTTATATTCTTCCTCTTTCTGTTCTTTAGTCTTATAACTCCCCTTCTTCCTGCCGAGCTTCCCACCATTCTCTACATACCTCCGTCTGCCGGATTGTAAACGGAACTGTATGTTTTCCCTCTCCATTTCTGCACATGTTCCCAGTACAGATATGAATATATTCAGGAAAGGATTTTTGGAGCCGTCAGATTGGAACAAAGTTAGATTCTCTTTCTGGAAGAAGACATTAAGCTTGCTATCTTTGCAAAAACGGACTGTGGCAAGGACTTCGTCTACGTTTCTACCCAATCGAGACAGTTCGGAAACAAGAAGACAATCTATTCCTGCTTCCTTACAATACGTCAGACATTCCGTCAACACTGGACGCTCTTCGTTCTTCTTGGCACCGCTGATATGCTCCTCAAAGACATGGATAACCTCGTAGTCGTTTCTCCCTGCATACTCAGTCAGATCTCTTACCTGTCTTTCCGTAGATTGTCTGTCACCCAAAGAAGATACTCTGGCATATATTACTGCTTTTCTCATATTAATGCTTATCTTTTGACCCCACAAAGATACTGGATCTTTTTCAAACATGCCAATTTCAAGTCCTAAAGTATCCAAAAATATCAAAGATTAATTTGACTACGAAAATAAAGTGTATTCAAATGTCTTTTCAGATTTATTTGAATACACTTTTATGTTGATTACAGTAACGGATCCTTCTTGGCAATTTCTGATATCCTGTCTGCCATTTCTTCTGCCGATAACTTGATATATTCTCGGAATACTTTTACATCTCTATGTCCAGATATAGCCATCAAGTCATTGTCATGGAACAAGCCTGTATTGTAGAGACGAGTGATGCCTGTACGTCTCGCTGTATGTGAGCTTACACACTCATATCGAGGTTTGACATGATTACCGGAAGCATCTCTGGAAACAGTTGAATCATCCGGAAGAGTACCACCCCGACCTCTCTTCAAGAGTACCGGCACTTTCTTCTTAAGGCTTGGAACGTTATCCGACAAATTCTTTAAGATTACTTTAATTCGTTTATTCAGGAACTGATCATTAACTTTCGGAAGGTTGTAATTATATTTCTCCAGAATACTTTTGAGATTCGGACCGAAAACGGGAATACATACTCTGGTACCAGTCTTCTGTTGAGTGAGATTGATGACCAAAGTATTCTTATCCGTATGCTGGAATGCGTCACGCGGAATAGCCTTATAATCGCTTACTCTCTGACAGGTATAACAACCAACCAAGAATATATCCCTAACTTCTACGTCACGCTTATCTTCGATTCTCATTGCAAAGAGAGCATTCAACTCATTCTCACTAAGCCATACATCCGTTGATTTAGAACCATCTTTTTCACGCTTCTTATGAAAAAACATAACGGCTCTGGTATTGTCATGCAGTCCATCTTTAAATGAAAAATTGATTATAGCCTTCATGTTACCAATATGTTTATTCTGCGAGGTTACATTATAGTTAGCTTCAAGAAACGTGATGAATCTGTTAGCGAATGCTTGGTCTATCTGTTGCCATGTGTACTTATGCTTCGGATCGAATCTATCATAAAGACTCTTGAAGCTTTTCCAGCTTTTAACAGAACCAGCGGTATATCTCTCTGAACCATTACGTCGTTCCCCTGATTCTATATCTGAGCAGAATTTCACAATGAAATTCCAGATATTAGTCTTGATTGCTTCTTCTTTGGCTTGCTCTGCTGTCCGATATTCTTTCTGTACCCGTTCCAATTCTTTCATGGCATCGTCTTCTTCCGCTTTTAACAAAGACTTTCTCGCATACTTAGTGGAACCACTTATTTCAAGAATAGAAAGACTCAGCTCATTCTTATCGAAGACTTCATCATTAATTGCATCGGCAACCATACATTCTATCTTCCACAGTTTCTGATGTAGTTCTCGGTATTTTCTTAGATGAATCGAAAACGATATGTCATCTACACATGCATCCATCCATTCCTGCACATTGACTCTGATATCAGTATGGAATTTCAAATCAATTCCACGAGCCTTATCCTGAACTCTGATATATAATGGGGCTTCCTCCCGATTCTTGTCGGGAGTTCTTAGGAAAAAAGGTGTAAGTCTCTTCTTCATAGATTTCGATTCCTAAAATTCTTCAAGATGCAAAGATAATCAACTTTTTGCAAAAGCAACCTATAAACTGTCCTATAAAATCCTAAAATCAATCATAAATCGTCTAATGCAGTACGTCTTACAATATTGTGAACTTTTAATATAAAAAGATATAAAAATTTATATTTCACAGAAATGTTGTATCTTTGCAATTATGAATTTTTTTAACTGTTTATAGAATTTGGTTCTTGTGCGCTTAATCTTTGCGGAGTGGGATACTAATTTTGCAGTGAAAACATTGCATGAGTTATAATTGTTAGATTAAAAGGATAATAAAGAAAAATAATATGAAATTGGCTGAAGCTTTGAGCATACGCTCGCAATTGGTTAACAAGATTACCCAACTTCGTTCTCGACTTAACGACTGCGTCAAAATTCAGGAAGGCGACGATATGGCTGAGACTCCAATGGAGGTGGTGGAAGAACTTGACTCTACTCTGGGGGAACTCCGCAGAATCATCTATGCCATTAACATGACAAATACTCTGACCAAGTATGAGGATGGTCGTAACCTTACATCTCTAATTGCTGAACGCGATACGCTGAAACAACGTGTAAGCATTCTGAATTCTGCTGTTGAGACACTGACCCAAAAGGAAAGCCGCTACAACCGTAGCGAGATCCGCTACGTCAGGACTGTCGATGTCCCGGAGTTCCGCAAACTTTACAATGAGAGTGCAGCGAAATTACGGAAACTCGATCTTCAAATACAGGGACTTGGATTCACAACTGACCTGATTGAAGAATGACCATTATTTATTGCTCCTTTTGTCGGATCAAAAGAGAGGGAGATGCAAAATTAATAGTTAGAAATTCAGTGATCGCGTTGCCTGCGCCATTCTTTGCATCGTGTACGGGCAGCATCGAGCATGACAGTATTGGGCATCCCATCGTGGAAACAGCATATCAGCAACACCAAGCATCTATCTTTTCCGGCAAAAGGAGCTTTTCATTCCTAATAATCCTTAAAAGCTAGATTAACCCACTTCCTGATTAAGTGTCCTACAAAGTGTCCTATAAATTCTTAAATCTATATGAACTGTATTGAATCCATATGAATCATAAAAGTCTGAATGACAACAAATCAACCGATTTCATAGACTGAAATGAATCCAAATGAAACTCAATCCATATCTGGTGGCACCACCTCAACAAAAGTTAAATCGCTAATTCACACCGAATTGGCGATTTTTCTTTTAGTCACTATCGCCCATAGTCACTATAATAGTCACTATCTAAACCCCTCTAAATCACATTAAATTGGCTTGATTAAACGCTCTTAAAAAAGGATCTTTTAATCTTCATGCCAATTAAACGCTCCATTAAATCACCATATAAAAATAGTGACTATCCGCGTGGTGCGCAGGAATAGTCACTATATTTCTACATTGAAAGGCGGGAGCCGGACTGTTTTGTGTCGAGGTCGTCGTAGCAGGAGCGATTGCCGACTTCCCATTCTCGATTTTCACCGCGTTCGGTGTTGACGTTGAAGCAAGAGAGGACTTTCGCAAAATTGAGCGCAAACATGTTGGCGGTCTGCTGGGTGAAATCCTGCGGATGCGATAGAATACGTACTCCTGTCTGGTCTTTGGTCGTCTGACGCATGCGTTGTATGATTGCCCTTGCACCTTCTCTCGTCAGGTAATGGACGGCAAGATTCAGAAGGTAATCTTGTCTGTCATCTGGAGAAAGTCTGCGATAATCGCTTTCGTCCTGACTGTCCATAGGTATGATCGGAATTGACATACCATCATTCATCGTAATCCTCAGTGTATATCTTCCATCCCTATTCTTGACGGCATTGGCAGATTGTATTCTGCTCTTGAAGTCATGGATTGGCTGTCGGGCGAGGTATGCCATAAGGATCTCTTCCGTGAACATTGTAGCGGCTATCGTCAAGGCTACATCTTCCTTGTCGTCCGGTTTCACACCATTGTACCATGCTGCCTGACGCAAAGTAATCGGCTTCTGATATGTGCCGCCTTCCTTCATCCTGATACGCATATAGTCTTTACGCCCATCGTTGCCGATCTCAACATTGAACATATCCCGGTAAACATCAAGTGGCGAAGGCTTGCGTTCCTGCTTTGGTACGAAGTCTATCAACTCAGACAGTTTCATCACCTTGCTGCCGTCAAAGGCTATCTTTCCGGCATGGTCGACTATGCCATATCCACGAACCTGACCGTTCTTGTCCTTCTGAAAATAGATGTCTATGCCGAAACTCTTTTTGAGGGTGAAGATAAGCTGTTGAAGTTGCTCCTGCCGCTCTTTACTCAACGGCTTGCCGTTTTTGTCGAGGATTTTCTTTATATTCGGATTGGTCTTGGGCTGACTCGGTTTTTTCTTTTTGGACTTTGAGACTTCGGGACTATTGAGACTTTGAGACTTTCCGTCCGCAATCTCAGCCTTATATTTCTTTATAATGGCGCGAAGTTGAGTCGCCCGATCCTTATGTTTTTGGCTGTTCTTGGTAATATGCTTGAATATGTCTCCTACGGAGATTTTCCCTGCGTCGCCTCCATTTTTCAAAAGCCGATAGCCGTCAAGCGATTTCTCTATCTTAAAGCCGAAAGATCTGACTATGTTTGCAAACTGTCCTTCCGTCTCATAATCGTAACTGAAAATCCGCTCAATATCCCTGTTGATATCGGAGGCGAGAATACAGTTGGCACAGGCATTGAGTCTGTGAATATCCTGATGGTCGGAGATAGCGTAACCATTTGGCTGAATCCTCGTAGACAGTATATGTACGTGGTTGTTGTCCGTGTCATGATGGGCATAGACAAAGTAAGGCTACTTTCCATACCCCATTCCTGTCATCAGCTCACGGGCAAAGTCGGTAAGTTCCTGCGGTGTCATGGTGCGTCCTTCAACGGATGCAGACACATGAAACTGGAAACGGTCGGTATTTGTATTGCCGTAGGTCTTTGACCGTTCCTTCAGATAGCGTTCTACCTCGGCAGCCGCATCAAGTCCGAAACGGTGCATAGTTTCCACCGTCTGGCGTAGTCTCTCACTGACGTTAGCCATCAACATCAGTTCGGCGACACCGGCCGCAACCT
>CAMWLX010000036.1 GCA_947175225.1 uncultured Porphyromonadaceae bacterium | reverse complement strand
TTCCTATTCGTACGTAACGGCGAGACACTCCCCTGCCATCCGACGCAGCTATATGAGGCGGGATGCTATTTCATCCTGTTCGCCCTGTTGATGTGGATGTACTGGAAGAAGAACGCCGAGGAACGTCCCTGGCTGATGACAGGTATCTTCTTTCTGGTGACGTTTGGATCACGCTTCCTTATAGAATACGTCAAGAACGTACAGGTACCTTGGGAAGTGCAGATGCGTGCCGAGTGGGGCATCGATCAAGGACAGCTGCTGAGTATTCCCTTCATCCTCCTGGGTATCGGCATGATAGTCTACGCGATGGTCCGCCCGCGTCAGCATTGGACCTTCCCCAACCGCTTCTCCGACGCCGACGAAAAGAAGTAAGCCATCACTACTTTCATATGAGAGAAAACTAAGCACAGACCGGCTATGTTTTCTCTTTTTTTAATACCTTTAGCCAGTCGCCGTACACATATCATACTATTTGATATGCATATATGAATTTTTATCACTAACTTGCGGTCACTAACCGAACATCATCTCCTCGCCTATGAAACAATCAGCCCGCATCATCACCTCCGTCAGTTACGACAACTTCGTAAATCCCACTAAGATACAGTACTCCGGCAGTCGAAGCACCGCGAATGTATATTCAGCTTCAGGAGAGAAGCTTAAGGCAGTCCATGTCACCGGTCTGACACTCCTGAACGATGTGGCTGCTCTCTTTGATGAGGAACCATATTCCGTCCGGGCAGACGATACGAACATCGCGAGCGTCGGCGGTAAATCCACCATTGAATACCACGGCTATGTCATTTACCGCGACGGTGAGATGGACATGGTGTTGTTCCCCGGAGGATTCGCTACAGTTGAGGGCACAGCCGTTACGTTTCACTACTACACACAGGACTATCTGGGAAACAACCGGGCCGTCATCAACGGGTCGACCGGTGCCATCGAGCAGACTGTCGCGTACTATCCGTACGGAGCAGTCATCGCTGACTTCGGGACAGCTCCCACTTCTGGTCAGCCGTACAAGTTCGGCGGCAAGGAACTGACGGCGGAATCAAGAGGGGGACCAATCTCACGATTGATCCCCCTCTTGATTCCGGCAGTAATACATCGCATCACCTACCGTTTTTTCTTAATGAACAAAAATCTATCTTCTTTATGATTTTTAAACATTTCAGATTGCAAAATTGTTTCAAACTTATTAAATTTTAACAATTGTTAAAATTTAATAAGGGATTTAGGGAATTTTTAGCTTAGGATGGGTATTACTCGCTTCAGGGCTTCTATGAAAGCATCTACTTCTTCGCGAGTGTTGTAGGCTGCAAAGGAAGCTCGTACGGTGCCGGAAATGCCGAGACGATGCATCAGCGGCTGTGCACAGTGATGACCTGTGCGGACTTCCACGCCAAGTTTATCCAATAGCATTCCCATATCGTAATGATGAATGTCACCTACCAGAAATGATATCACAGCACTCTTATGAGGAGCATTTCCAAATATCCTCATTCCCGGAATTTCCCGCATCTTGGCTTCGGCGTATTCCAAAAGCTCTTGCTCATGCTCTGCTATTTTCCCCACGCCGACTTCCTCCATAAAATCAAGAGCCTTCGGGAAAGCTCCGATTCCAACAAAATCCGGAGTCCCTGCCTCAAACTTAAAGGGGAGATCAGCAAAAGTAGTGCCATCAAAACTAACGTGCGCTATCATTTCTCCTCCCCCCTGATAGGGAGGCATACGAAGGAGATGCTCTCTCTTGCCATAGAGCACTCCAATCCCTGTTGGACCATACATCTTATGGGAAGAGAATGCATAGAAGTCGCAGTCGAGATCATTGACATCAATCCGCATATGAGGAACAGCCTGAGCCCCATCTATGAGGACCGGGACTCCCTTACTGTGGGCATATTCTATCATCTCTTTGACAGGATTGACAGTGCCAAGCACATTCGAGACATGACAGAAAGAAGCCATGCAAGTATGATCATTGAAGAGGGAACGATACTGGCTGAGCAATAGCTCTCCTTGATCATTTATATCTACCACCTTTATCTTAATGTCAGGGCGTCGGCTCTGAAGCAACTGCCATGGGACAATATTTGCATGATGCTCCATCACCGTGAGGATGATCTCTCCATTCTCCGGGAAAAGAGATCCAAATGAAGAAGCGACGAGATTGATACCTTCTGTGGTGCCACGGGTAAAGATGACTTCCTTCACTGAAGAAGCCCCTATATAATCTTTCACACGCCTCCTGCTCTCTTCCTGAAGCTCAGTTGCCTCCTGCGAAAGGGTATGGACACCTCTATGCACATTCGCTTTAGTGTCACAATAGCCCGACACCACGGCATCCACCACACTCCGAGGAGTCTGCGACGTAGCAGTGTTGTCAAGGTAAATAAGAGGTTTCTTATCTATCTTTCTCAACAGAATTGGAAATTTCGCCCGGATTTCTTCTATATCATACGCCATAAGTAACTTATCTAATTATCCGCATACTATCACAAATGCATTTTCGATGGAATGTAAGCGACAAAATCATGCATTGCGAACTTTGAATTTAATATTTCATCATTTGCATCCGACTTGGCAGCCGGAGCAAGCACTTTTCTCCCCGGCAAATCTACGCTCTACCATCAATTTCAGACGGTCGCGAAGAGGGGGAAGTGAAATGCCATCGATAACATCGCTCATAAATGCCTGCTTGAGCATCAGGCGAGCCTGATCTTCGGAAATGCCACGGGTCATCATATAGAATAGCTGCTTCTCGTCGAGCTGACCGATTGCTGTGCCGTGAGAGCACTTCACATCATCATTATATATCTCCAGTTGCGGCTTTGAATGCATCACAGCAGTATCTGACCCAACAAGATTCCTGTTAGACTGATAGGCCTCTGTCTTTGAAGCCCCTTCAGCTACATATATGAGTCCGGCAAAAGCTCCCATTGCATCGCCATCCACTACATACTTGAAAAGCTCATCAGTGGTGCATTCCGGCACATCATGCGAGATACGCGAGACGGTGTCAAGCCTGCGAGTCTCATCTTCTATGCACATGCCAAGCATCTTCAACCGGGCATGGCTGCCGGCAAAGCGAGAGAAAAACTCATTTCGGGTCTGCCCATTGTAGAGCGTCATTGAGTCGAGAAGCACTTCCGATCCCTCCTCCTGCTTCATCCAGAGAGACGAGAGACGAGACGTCTGCTGAGTGCTTTCTTCTAAATCATAGAAATCAAGCTTACTCCCTTTGTCGGCAAAAACTTCAATCACTTGGAGCGAACAGAAGTCAACATCAGAATTCTGGGTATGGTCGCAGACCAATACCTTAGCCTCTGAATCCTCTTCCATTACTATCAGCATACGCCGAGCAGCTAATAGAGGAGCGGAGTTGTTGAAAATATTCACAATCTGGACAGCCGGCTCCACCTTAACACCCTTGCGCACTCTGATCACTACCCCATCCTGACAAAACAGGGTGTTGAGCGCGACTATAGGATTGTTGATATCTGCCAACTTTCCATAGTATTTTTCTATGAATTCCGGATTATTCCGGGCAAAGGAAGCAAGCGACATCACCTCCACCCCCTCCGGCAACACTTCGCGACAACCGACAGTAGCTGCAAAAGAATCGTTGACCACAAGGAAAAGCGCAGTCGAGAGCCGAGGCACATCGCAACGGAAAGTCTCAGCCGGATTCACTCTCATCTTGACGCGACCTATATTGATGCCATAATCAGGAGAAAGGATCTTCTCCAGATTAGTATGCTTATAATCTTCATCTTTCTGAGAGGGAAGTCCCTGTTCGATCAAAGAGGAAGCCGCTGCCGGGCGCAACCTGTTGAGAGCATCCGGCGAATTTGAGACAATCAGATCGCTATGCTCCTGCCAAAGGTCGATATATTGATCTAACGCACCCATGACCTATGCCTCCCCTTTTATTGCATCTTGCGCATCAACTTCAGCCTTGATCCAGTCATAGCCCTTATTTTCTATTTCAAGAGCAAGTTCCGGGCCACCGGTGTAGACGATACGGCCCTTATACAGCACATGGATCACGTCGGGCTTGATATAGTCGAGCAGACGCTGATAGTGAGTGATGACTATAGCAGAGTTTTCCGGAGTGCGAAGTTTATTAACTCCCTCCGCCACAATACGGAGAGCATCCACGTCGAGACCGGAATCCGTCTCATCGAGGATAGAAAGCTTTGGCTCAAGCACCGCCATCTGGAATATTTCGTTGCGCTTCTTCTCGCCACCCGAAAAGCCCTCGTTGACACTACGCGAAGCGAGCTTATTATCGAGTTGCACAATGGCACGCTTCTCACGCATGAGTTTAAGAAAATCGGTAGCTCCCATCGGGGGCTCCCCGAAATATTTACGCTTTGCATTGACTGCAGCACGCATAAAATTGACCATCGATACCCCGGGAATCTCCACAGGATATTGAAAACCGAGGAATATTCCCTCATGGCTCCTGACGTCGGGCGACATCTCAAGAAGATCCTTCCCTCTGAAAATCACCTCTCCGGAAGTCACAGTATAAGCCGGATTTCCGGCAAGCACCATAGAGAGAGTAGATTTGCCGGATCCGTTAGGTCCCATTACGGCATGCACTTCGCCGGGCTTCACTTCAAGATTGACACCACGGAGTATCTCCTTGCCGTCTATTTCCGCATGAAGGTCTTTTACTGATAGCATATTTGTCTTTATTTGTTTAATCGTTTAATTGTCTAACTGATGGTCCTTGCTTCCCAAAGCTGCACCTTATGCACATATTCCTCAGCCGACATGGTTCCCAATAGCTCCGGAGCAAGGCGAATGACACAGTCTACGAGGTTGCCGTCGTCATGGCGCGCGCAGTGCATCAGGGGGGAATCAAACGGGCGGCAAAGTGCAAAATCAAACAGTATGGAGAGAAACATCAAGTATTTCAATAGTGAAAACGCTGCGCCTGCGATAGAGTTCATGATCCCTACCGGAATCAGCCCCAAAATAAAATTGAGAATCCCGGTAAATGTAGAGAACAGGAACATACTCAGGCCCCAAATTATCCCATAGCTTAATATGGATATAAAAAATGTCTTTGCCACCGGATCATACACTTTCGGAAACCATCCGGCAAGCCATGACGCAAAATCCGGGCCCAAGGCCCGTGCCGCTACAATGCCAAACACAAAGCCCAACACTCCTGACACTTGACGGAGCAGCCCGGCATTAAATCCCCGGAATAGACCGACAAGCGCCACAGCAATTACTAATATGTGATATATAGATTCTCCCATTTCATGACGTTTCAAATTGCAAAATTAATAAAAATTTTGGAATTTATTGATTTTTTATATCATTCCGTTTGGTCAGAATCATAAATCTTATTAATTTTGTAGGTAGAATGAAGATACTGGCCGACATCAATACCCGAAAGAGTGATATTTTTATCTTCCTCTGCTTTCTTTTGGCAGCGGCTCTTCTGACATGGGCTGCCTACGCTGCATGGGTCAACTTCCGCACTTCTCCCCCTTATGTTGACCGCGACAGGTTTCCCGTAGGAGGCTTCGACATCTCTTCCCATAATGGAGACATCAATTTCAAGGCTGCAGTATCCGACGGCATGGAATTTGTCTGGATCAAGGCTACAGAAGGAGTCACCTTCAAGGATAAGAGATTCACAGCCAATCATGAAAAGGCAGGGAAAGCCGGACTCAAAAGAGGAGCATATCATTTTTTCAGGTTTGACAAGGATGGAGTAGAGCAAGCAATCAATCTTCTTGAGACCATAGGAGACCGCGCCCTCGAGTTAGGAGTGGCAATCGACATCGAGTCATCAGGAAATCCGGAAGGCATCAATGAAGAGCTAATCAAAGAAAGGATAGCTTCCATGGTAGAATATCTCAACTTGCGAGGACTCGCACCTACACTATATTGCAACAAAGCTGATTACTATAAATATATGGTCGACTCTTTCCCGGGCAATTCCTTGTGGATTTGCTCATTTACGCAAGATCCCATATCAGCGCCTTGGACATTCTGGCAGTTCAACCACAAAGGCTCTGTGAAAGGCATCAACGGGAAGGTAGACCTCAACGTCTTCGGAGGGACACGTGAAGAATGGTCAGATTTCATATCAAAACAACAATATAAAGCCAATAAATCCGTTAATCAACTGTGAAACTATATAATTCCATATCAAAATATTCCGCTAAGATTGCCACAACCCTTTCTTTGGCAATACTTACTGCCAATGGCGTCAGCGCTGCTGATGCCGAAAAATATGCGTCCTCATCCATCCTATCAAGCGGCAAGTGGGTAAAAATCGACATTTCCACTCCTGGCCTTCAGACACTGACAAGCCAAAATCTTAAGAACTTCGGATTCAGCAATCCGAACTCAGTGTATGTGTATGGCTACGGAGGACGTATGATTTCAGAGGCTTTGACCGTAGACATGCCTGATGATCTGCCGCCTGTGCCGGTAGTGCGCCAAAATGATGGCTCCATAACTTTCTATGCTGCCGGAACCATCACTCCGAAGGCATCTTCTTCGAAAGCAATGGCGTATGACCATGTCATCAATCCATATAGCGAAAACTCTTTCTATTTCCTGAGCGACGTGGCTCCAACCACTACCCCGACCATCGAAGATCTTTCCGACTTGAATGGGATGGATGTCTTCACTTCATTCACATGCCAGTTGGTGCATGAGAATGATTTGATCCAATATGCCAAAACCGGACGTGAATATCTCGGAGAGGATTTCAGACTCAACAAATCACAATCCTTTAATTTCGATCTCCCGGATAATGTCACAGGAGATGCTAAGATAAGGGTTAGATTCGGAGCCAACACCACTTCTGCTCCGAGCAGCTTTATCATCAGCGCAAATGGACAACGCCTTCAGGCTACTTCCGAAGACAGGATACAGTCTGTGACCACGAGCGAGCAATATTATAAAGCGACCACTACCTCCAAACTTGCCGAAGGGGTTGGCTCTTCACTTAATGTCGGGATTGAATACTCCCAAGGTGGAGTGGTCAATATGGCACGTCTTGATTGGATTGAAGTGGAATATGAAAAATCATTGGCTTTAAGAGATTCCAAACTCTATTTCATGGTCGATCCCTCGAAGTCTTCTGCCTACTGCATAAGCGGAGCTTCCGAACAAACAATGATCTGGGATGTCACTGAGCCATGGAATATCAAGGAGGTGAAAGGATATTTCAACCCTGACGACAAATCATTGACAATTGGAGTCAATGGACGCGGTCTCAGGGAATTCATAGCTTTTGAACCTACTATAAAAGGTGCGTCAGTGCCCGGAAGATTCAAGATCTCCAATCAAAATATCCATGCCATGCCTACTCCCGACATGGTGATCATCACTCCAGATGAGTTTGCCGCTGCTGCAGCACGCATTGCCAATCTTCATCGCAGCATCGACGGAATGACTGTCCATATTCTATCTCCGGAAAAGATTTTCAATGAGTTTTCGAGTGGAAATCCCGACGTGTCAGCATTCCGCAAACTGCTGAAGATGTGGTATGACCGTAGCCAAAGCGATCCTGAAGGGAACCAATTCAGATATTGCCTCCTCATGGGTCGCCCTACCTACGATCATAAATCGAAGAATCCTGAATCTCTAAGAGCTTCTTACCCACGCACCATTATGTGGCAGTCGCCAAACAGCTTGACGGAAACAAGCTCGTATGGGACCGACGACTTCATAGCAATGCTCGAAGATGAGATAGACGAACGCCCGATGCAAGCAAGGAAGCAGCTCGTAAGCGTGGGAAGATATACTGTGACTTCTGCTCTTGAAGCTGATATCGTAGCATCCAAACTTGAATCTTACGTCACTTCCCCCGCTTATGGGACATGGCGCAACAATGTAATGGTGATTGCCGATGATGGAGACAATGCCCAGCATCTTGAGCAGGCTCAAAAGGCTATTAAAAACATGATGGCAGAAGGAGCCGGCCCACATTATGCCTACGACAGGATCTATCTTGACGCATTCGATCGTAAACAGACGGGCACAGGCCTGTCGTTTCCAAAAGCTACAGAGCGCATGCTCATGAAATGGCAGAAAGAAGGAGTATCCCTCATCACTTATATCGGCCATGCCAACCCAAAGGAATGGGGACATGAAAAGCTGTTGACCTGGCACGACATAAACAATATGTCGAATCAATATCTACCTGTGCTATATGCCGCCACTTGCAGTTTCGGCAAATGGGATGCAGAAGATGTCAGCGGCGCTGAGCTATTGCTCACCAATCCTGCCGGAGGAGCCATCGCTGTAATCACACCAAGCAGAACTGTCTATATAGCTAAAAACGAAGCCATCACAAATTCCATTTCAACGGAAATGTTCCGTAAAGACAGCATTGGATTGGGTCAGCGCATCGGCGACATAGTGAGATTAGGGAAAAACCGTATGGCAACGCCAGACGATAATATGCTCCGTTACCACCTCTTTGGAGATCCGGCCTTGCGTATGCCGGTAGCCAATCTCTCTATTACGATTGATTCTTTAGCAGGTCAGCCTGCAGCAACCGACCTCTCTGACGCTCCTATACTCCAGGCTCGTTCATCTGTCAAGATATCCGGTAGGATTACGGATAATGAAGGCAACACCGCTCCTTTCAACGGCCCAATTCAATACACTCTCTTCGATGCTGAAAAAAGTGTGACGACGAATGGATGGGGCGAAAAAGGCAAAGTCTCTGCATATGAAGAGCGTTCAAGCAAGCTCGCCACAGGAAGCGCAATTGTCAACAATGGCGAATGGTCTGCCACCATCTTGATGCCGGCAGAAATATCCAACAACTACGCCCCTGCATTCCTTTCCTTATATGCCTACGATCAAAATGTCAAGTCAGAAGCCAATGGCTCTACCGACAAACTATACGTATTTGGCTATGATGAGAATTCAACGGAAGATTTCGAGGGCCCGACGATTGAAAGCTTCGGAGTCTCATCCTCTTCAGGAGTGCAATCTGCTACGGTTCACTCAAGCCCGGTGGCTATGGCTGTCTTCAGCGATGAAAGCGGAATCAATATTTCGGATGCTGCGATAGGACACAAGATGAGCCTTAAACTTGATTCGAGTAAGATCTTCGATGACGTCAGCAACTATTTCACCCCTGACCCGGAAGACGAGACAAGAGGAAGCATTGCTTACCCTCTTAACAATCTTGAACCAGGCGACCATCAACTGCAATTGATAGTTTGGGATAATGCCGGCAACTCAAGCAGCGAAGTAGTTAACTTCAAGGTTGGTCTTAACATGCGCCCGAAAGTGGCTGAGATTTCTTCCTTCTACAGCAGAGAGAGAGACCAACTCGATATGCGGGTTACTACCGACAGAGCTCTTTGCTCGCTCCAATGCCGACTTGAATGTTTCGACCTTTTGGGCAACCTTCTCTGGAGTGTCGACCGCAAGGCTTATTCCAACAGCGACAGTTCTTTCACTATCAACTGGAATATAGAAGACTCTAATGGTAACCGACTTCCACGAGGTATCTATAACCTCCGGGCTACTATCACCTCTGATGACGGACTCTCCACATCTCACAGCAAAAAAATAGCAATCCCTGCAAAATGACAATCTACGCTATAGTCAATAATCTTATTACAGATATCACCAGACCGGACTCCAGCCCTCCGGTCTGGGCTATTATATCCCAATCCGGCATTCTGCAAGGAGGCAATCCATATTTCGTGCCAGACTTTGCGCGACGTTTTGAGGCAAGGCTTGCGTTGGCTATCAAGATTGGGAGACTCGGCAAAGGGATTGCCCCTCGTTTTGCACACAGATATGTGGACGCCGCAGCCCCATGCGCTATCTTTGTAGCCTCCGACATTCTTCAGAGTCTTCAGCAACGAGGATTGCCTTGGATCTCTGCCATTAGCTACGATAAATGCCTTGCTATAGGGAAATTCATTCCTTCCTCAATAGCAGACTGCAATCGGGCAGAGATAGCATTGACCCTTGAGACTTCCGACTCTTCAGTTGAATACATTTGGAAGGCTGATTCAATAAAGCCCGGGATAGAAGAGACTTTGGCTTCCATTAGCAGGGATAATACCATTAAGACGGGGGATATTCTCCTGATGGGCATAGCCGGGGAAGGCCCGGCGTTGACTCCCGACCTGCGTGCTACCCTCAGTCTAAACGGAACAGAATCATTAAAATTCAATATAAGATAAAAAGCCGCTCTTTTCAGATCATCTGTGAAAATAATAAAACGGACATCTTTCACGTTATTTAGTCATGACAACTTCAAGAACCATATGCGCAATAGCGGCAGCCCTTTTCGCTTCGTATGCTTCAGCTCAAAGCGGCAACGACATTAAGGACAATGAATTCAACCCTGTCCAGACAGGGGTGACCACTCTCAGTATTACTCCGGATGCTCGAGGAAGTGCCATGGGCAACCTTGGCGCAGCCACTGACGCAGACATCAATGCCCAATTCTGGAATCCATCGAAATATGCATTTGCATATTCCGCCGGAGGAGTCGGAATCAGCTACACACCATGGCTTCGCAAGATTGTCAACGACATTTTTCTTGCGGATGTCAGTGGCTATCTTAAGCTCGGAAACAACGACAATCAGGCTCTGAGTGCGTCTCTACGTTATTTCTCACTTGGAGAAGTCATTGTAGATGAAGGAGGCGCCTACACCATCAATCCTTACGAATTTGCAGTCGATTTCGGATATTCGCGCAAACTGAGCGAAAAATTCGGCATGGGTGTTGTGCTACGTTATATTTTGTCTGACCTGTCTTATGAAGACTCATATTCGGGCGACACCAATACAGCCGGCTCTGCATTCGCAGTGGATTTGAGCGGCTACTACACTACATACCCGATGATAGGAAGAAGCGAGTGCCAATGGAGCTGGGGCTTCAATATCAGCAATATCGGCTCGAAAGTAAGCTACGACCATGGCACTAATTATTATTATCTCCCTACCAACTTGCGACTGGGCACAAATTTCACTTTCCCTCTCGCCGATTACAACCTGCTTTCGATAGGTCTTGACTTGAACAAGCTTCTCGTGCCTACTAAGCCAAGGGAAAGCGACTATATCAATCCAGGAGGATCATACTATGACCCTGACAAGGATGAGGCTCAAAATGCCGCTGCTTTTGATGAGGCTCTTCAAAAATGGGAGACCATGTCGCCTATCTCCGGCATCTTCAAGAGTTTCTCAGATGCTCCCGGCGGTTTTTCTGAAGAATTGAAGGAAATCAATGTCTCAATCGGTGGAGAATATTCCTACAACGACCAATTCTTCATACGCATGGGTTATAACTATGAGAATGCCGCAAAAGGTGGACGTAGCTATTTCGGCTTTGGAGCCGGTTTCTCGCTCAACGTAGTACGCCTGGATGCATCTTATATGCTTGCTACAGCCCAAAGTTCACCTCTTGACCAGACCATGCGCTTCACCCTAAGCTTCGACATGGACGGCATCCGCGACCTTCTTGGGAAACGCCGTAGATAATTTTGAATTGAGAATTGAGAATTTAGAATTTAGAATTTAGAATTATGATGGGGATATATCATGATTTATCAAGATTAATCATGATGCATCATGATGATAATTCATCATTTATACTTTATCATTAATCATTAACCATTAACATGTTTCGGATAGGTCAAGGCTTCGATGTTCATAAGCTTGCAGAAGATCGCGATCTTTGGATTTGCGGCATCAAAATACCTCATACACACGGACTTCTCGGCCATAGCGACGCCGATGTGGCTATCCACGCCCTTTGCGATGCTCTGCTTGGAGCCCTCGCTCTTGGCGACATAGGGAAGCATTTTCCCGACACCGATCCTCGCTATAAGGGTATCGACAGCAAGATATTGCTGAGCCATGTGATGAAGTTAATCCGCGAAAAAGGATATGAACTTTGCAATTGCGACATCACGATATGCGCTGAAGCTCCAAAATTCCGCCCTTATATCGACGAGATGCGCCGAACGCTCGCATCCGTAATGAATGTCAATACCGACTGTGTATCCGTAAAAGCAACAACAACAGAAAAACTCGGCTTCACAGGCCGCCGTGAAGGGATCTCTTCCCTCGCTGTTTGTATCCTTTCAAAAGTATAAAATCTTCAGAGAACTCAGAGTACACTCTTTTCTCTGATATCTCTAATTTCTCTGATAAAAATGAATCTTAACGAAAAGCAGACCCGGGCCATGGAGGCCACTGAAGGCAGGGTGCGCGTAGTGGCCGGAGCAGGTTCCGGCAAGACTCGCGTGCTCGCTCATCGCTTTGCTTTTCTCGTAAATGAACTCGGTATTTCCCCGGGCAATGTTCTCTGCCTTACTTTCACCAACAAGGCTGCCCAAGAGATGAAACATCGTATTGCCGGGATGGTAGACCGCGGGAACGTCAACGATCTCATCTGCACCATACATAGTTTCTGCGTAAAACTATTGAGACGCGAAATTTACAAATTAGGATATCCCAAAAACTTCACTATTATTGATGAGACTGATGCCAAAGACCTTGCTAAAGAAGCTATGCAGGAGTTTGGTATTGACCGAAAGAAGAATACTGCGGAACGACTTCTGAAAGATGTCGCTGCCTTGAAAGGATATGATCCTGACGGATATATTGCGAAATATCTTATGCCCGGCGCTACAATCGGTGCGCCAGACGTCAAAGTAAGATACATTCAGCTCCAGCGCAAGCAGTTTGCCCTCGACTATGATGATATCATATATATGGCGACTTATGTTCTCACTCACTTTCCGGATGCAAGGAAATACTGGTGTGAGAAACTGAATTATATAATGGTGGATGAGGTGCAAGACTGCAGTGGCGACGACTGGAAACTGATTGAAATCCTTGCTTCTCATCATGGGAATCTCTTCGTTGTAGGAGATCCGGACCAAGCTATATATGAATGGAGAGGTGCTTCGCCAAAGACATTCGTCAATTTCAAGGCTGACACCGACATTATTCTTGATCTTAACTATCGAAGCACACCCGATGTATTAGCGGTTGCCAACAGTATCATATCCAATAATAAAAACCGAATACGAAAAGAACTGACGGCAGTCCGCCTAAATGAGCGCCTTCCAATTTGGAACCATTGCAAGAGTGAAAGCGAAGAAGCTGAATGGATAGCTTCCTCGATTGAAAACAATGCATTAGAAGGTAGCCGATTTATCGACAATGCTGTCCTTTACCGCAGCTCCTTCTTATCTCGACGTATAGAGCAGGCCCTTCTGAAAAGAAAAATTCCTTATACAGTATGGGGAGGAGTCCGATTTTTTGAGCGAAAAGAAATTAAAGATATTATCAGTTATTTGCGTCTCACTGCTAATGAAAACGATGACATGGCTTTCACTCGTATCGTCAATGTGCCGGCACGTAAGTTTGGAAGTGTGACTCTCGGAAAACTGAAGCAAATAGCAGAGTCGGAGGGTGATTACCTCTACCCTACCCTTCGCCGCCATATTGCAGAACCATCTTTCGGGAAGAAACCGATCCGTGAATTTATAGAATTGATAGAGAATGCCCGCACAATAGCTGAAGGACTCAAGGTTTCAGATCTTACTGAACGTCTGATGAAGACGAGCGGACTCGACACTATGTATCGCACTGACGAGGAGGAAGAAAGATTGGAAAATATTGCAGAGCTTATCAATTCTATGATAGAATTTGAAGCTTCGAGATTTGAAGATGGTGAGTCGGATCTATATCATTATTTAGGAGAAATCGCTCTGTATACTAATACTGACCATCAGGAGGATAAAGACAAGGTAAGGCTTATGACTATCCATCAAGCCAAAGGTTTGGAATATCCGCATGTCTTCATCATGGGTCTGACAGAAGGTGTATTTCCGAATCATCGTTCCATACGCGAGCGTCGCATTGACGGAGAGGAGGAGGAACGCCGATTGATGTATGTAGCAGTTACCCGCGCCAAAGACATGCTTTATCTTTCAGACTCGGAAGGGTATCTCAATGAAAGCGGAGCATTAAAATATCCGTCACGATTCATATCTGAAATATCGGAGGGTCTGATCAGAATTGAAGGGAATCCCGACAAAACTTTACTTGAAGGCACAAAAAATATGGTCCGCACGCTCGACGATGAATTAGGGGGAGGCGACAATGAAATATGGACAGCTGGCACGAAAGTCACCCACCGAGTCTTCGGAGAAGGCACAATAGAGAGCTACGACCCGGCCTCCAAATCCTACAAAGTCCGCTTCGGCGAAAAAGTCCGCCAGCTAATCCCCGGAGTCCTCACAAAAAAGTAAGCCCCGAGCAATCATCTGTTTACCCTCAGTGTGCGCTACATTTTACTACCGCCACACCAATTTTCCCAGTTAAGCGAATCAAGAGAAGTGGCAATTGGCGGCAATGTCTACCTGTTCGAATTCAAATATAACAGAAGCGTAGAAGAGGCAATGTATCAGATTCAATCTCGTGATTATGCCGGCCGCTATGCTTTAGACAATAGAAATCTTTATCTCATCGGAGCCAATTTCATTGAAAAGAAAGAAGAGAGAGGATTGCATTATCGGATAGAGAAAATCATAAAACCTTAGAAAAATCCGCCGCTTGAGACATTTGTCTCGTGCGGCGGACATTCTTTTTTCAATAATTCTGATGGAGAGTATCAGGCCAAAAGTGACTCTACATATGCATAGTCAGGCTCATTTGTCTGCACTTCTACCATCTTGCTTCCCAATACCTTGCCGTCTTTGTCGATGACTACTACTGAACGAGCCATAAGACCACGGAGCGGACCTTCTGCAAATTCAACGCCGTATGCCTTGCCAAAATCTGAACGGAAAGTGCTGCCGGTCACGACATTCTTGATTCCATTAGCTGCACAGAATCTCTGCGCTGCAAAGGGAAGATCTGCCGAAACGCATACCACTACCGTCTCAGGAAGATTTGATACTTCCACGTTGAATTTCCTTACTGACGCGGCGCAAACGTCCGTGTCAATGCTCGGGAAAATATTGAGAACTACGCGCTTCCCTTTCAATGATTCCAAATTGAAATCAGAAAGATCTTGCGCTGCCAAACTAAAATCGGGAGCCACTGCTCCTGCGACTGGAAGCTCCCCTACTGTCTTCATCGGAGCTCCCTGAAATTTAACTGTTGCCATATACCATACTAACGATTCCAACCCTATAACGGTTTATTATTTCTCCGTAGAAAAGATTTAAAAATTCTAAATTCTAAAAATTCTAAATTCTCAATTCTAAATTCTCAATTATTTTTAGTAATTTTGTATTTCATTACAC
>CAMWLX010000035.1 GCA_947175225.1 uncultured Porphyromonadaceae bacterium | reverse complement strand
CCGGTGGAACTCAAATCCTGTCTATCGGAGTTTCATCACAAACCCTTTGATGTGGCTTTTATAAAGGAGGCAGAAGGCTGAATTGCCTTTTGCCTCCTTCTTTAGTAAATTCACTCCAAAGACCTTAAAGCCTTTAAAGCCCTTAAGGACCTTAAACACCTTAAACCAACTAAACACTCTAAACTTCAAAACTAAAATAAATATGAAAGATGTAAAAAAGACCCTACTTGACAGGGTATCTATCCGCCGCTATGAGCGCGAGGCAATACCTCAGGAAACAATGGACTTCATCTATGATGCAATCCGAAACACTCCTACCAGCTACAATGGGCAGCAATATTCCGTCATCGACATTGATGACCAGACTCTTAAGGAAAAACTCTATGAACTGACCGGCCAAAAGCAGCTGAAGACCTGCAACCGCCTTCTCATCTTCTGCTCCGACTACAACAAGATGACTCTTCTCGCAAAGAAAAAAGGCGTTGAGATGCCTCCTTTCACCGACACTATGGACGGCACCATCATCGGCATCATTGATGCTTCTCTTGCCATGATGAGCGCAGTTGTGGCTGCCGAAGCTTGCGGTCTCGGATGCAACTGCGTAGGGTATCTCCGTACTGTAGATCCAAAAGCTGTAGCTGATTTGCTGAAACTCCCCAAAGGGGTCTTTGTAGTTTGCGGTCTCGCACTCGGCATCCCACGCGAACACCCCAATCTCAAACCGAAACAGCAGCGTGACCTCGTATTCATGAAAAACTGCTATTCTCAAGATCCGGAGAAATTGACCGAAGAATTGGCAGAATATGACAAAGTAGTTTCGGAATATAATCAGACTCGCGCCGGTGGCACTTCCGACAACGACTGGTGTGCCCACATCATCAACTACTACGACCACGCAATGAACTACAACATCCTCCAATACCTGAAGGATCAAGGATACGACATCAAAAAATAATGCATTATAAAAAAAATAAAGCTCCAAATTTGGAGCTTTATTTTTTTATCTTCGACCCATGCCCTTCTGACGCATTTGCTTCATCATGGCCATTGGATTCTTGATGCCTCCGGTAGCCATGCGCATCATCTTGCGTGTCTCTTCAAATTGCTTGAGAAGTCTGTTGACTTCCTGAAGTGAAGTGCCACTACCCTTCGCAATGCGCTGACGGCGCGAAGAATTGATGATCTCAGGATTCTGACGCTCATATGGAGTCATTGAGTAGATGATGGCCTCAATACCCTTGAAAGCGTTGTTGTCAATGTCAATATCCTTGATGGCTTTGCCTACACCGGGAATCATGGCTGCAAGATCCTTGATATTACCCATCTTCTTGATCTGCTGGATCTGCTTCAAGAAATCATCGAAGTCAAATTTATTCTTGCGGATTTTCTCCTGAAGACGTTCAGCTTCTTTCTGGTCGTAAATCTCCTGTGCACGCTTGGCGAGCTCTACAATATCACCCATGCCAAGTATACGGTTGGCCATACCTTCAGGATTGAACTCCTGAATATCTTCCATCTTCTCTCCAATTCCGACAAACTTGATTGGCTTGTCTACTACTGATCGGATAGAAAGGGCTGCACCGCCACGTGTGTCACCATCAAGCTTAGTCAGGATTACGCCATTAAAGTCAAGACGATCGTTGAATTCCTTAGCAGTGTTTACTGCATCTTGACCGGTCATTGAGTCAACTACGAAGAGTGTCTCATCCGGATTCACAGCTTTCTTAATAGCTGCGATCTCCTTCATCATATCCTCATCGACTGCCAAACGACCGGCAGTATCGACAATCACAAGGTCGAGTCTATTATCCTTAGCATATTTGATGGCATTCTGCGCTATCTCTACAGGATTCTTGTTTCCGTCTTCAGTATAGACAGGAACATCAATCTGCTGAGCCAACACCTTCAACTGTTCGATTGCTGCCGGACGATATACGTCGCCTGCTACCAACAGAGGCTTCCGACCTTTTTTCTTGAGTTTCAGTGCAAGTTTACCGGAAAAAGTGGTCTTACCGGAACCCTGAAGACCTGACATCAAGATGACTGCCGGCTTTCCCTCAAGAACGAGCGGCTCTTCCTTGCCTCCCATAAGAGCAGTGAGCTCGTCATGGACTATCTTCACCATTAGCTCCTTAGGCTTCAGGGCATTGATTACATTCTGGCCAAGAGCCTTTTGCTTGACAGTGTCGGTAAAACTCTTTGCCACCTTATAATTAACGTCGGCGTCGAGAAGAGCCCGGCGCACGTCTTTCATAGTCTCGGCTATATTGATCTCGGTGATCCGTCCTTCTCCCTTCAGGATCTTAAACGATCTCTCGAGTCTTTCGGAAAGATTATTAAACATAATATTTGAGTGTTAATGCATAATTCATAATGCATAATTCATAATTACTTGTCTCTGAACTGCCCTTTTATTTCAGGAGATTTGTAGCAGTATCCGGAAAGATGATTTTCGGCTCAAATGTCTTGGCTTCTTCCGGAGTCATGGATGCGTAGGCTATGATGATTATGATATCACCTACCTGAGCCTTGCGGGCTGCCGCCCCATTAAGGCAAATCACTCCGGAATTCGGCCGGCCGGCTATGACGTATGTCTCCAGACGCTCGCCATTGTTATTGTTGACTACCGCCACTTTCTGACCCGGCAAAATACCGGCTGCTTCCAAAAGCGCAGAGTCTACAGTGATGCTTCCGATATAATTGAGATTGGCCTCAGTGACGTGCACCCTGTGTATCTTGGAGGCCAGCATTTCTATCTGCATTTCTGTAAGATTTATTTATACCTTATATTATCAATGAGACGCACTTTCCCACAGTATACGGTGATACACCCTACAATGTCGGGAGATTCCTCCCACTCATCTATTGGAAGAAGTGTGCGACCATCAACGATTTCAAAATATTCCACATTCATATGTGGAACTGCGTCAATACGCTCTACCACAGTGTCGTGAGTAGCCTTAACGGAATGTGATTTTGAATATTCCACGCTATATGCAAGCGCAGCGTGTATCTCCGGGGCCACTTTGCGTTGCTCTTCTGTCAAGAGGGCATTGCGTGAAGAGAGGGCAAGCCCATCATCAGCACGCTTTATTGGCACCGGAACAATTTCAACATCAATATGCTCCGAGTCTACCATGTTTCGGATGACGGCAATTTGTTGGAAGTCTTTTTCACCGAAATATGCACGTGTCGGTCGACATAGTCGGAAAAGACGGCTGACTACCTGTGCTACTCCTTGGAAATGACCGGGACGGAACTTCCCTTCCATCACCTCTGCTGCAGTGCCGAGATCAAATTCATGGTCTCTCTCTGTCCCTTCCGGATACATTTCCTCTACAGTGGGGGCAAACACTGCTGTGACTCCCTCTCCTGCAAGCAGGCGGAAGTCTTCTTCCTCGTTTCTTGGATACGTGGCGAGGTCCACCGGGTTATTAAACTGTGTCGGATTGACAAACACACTGACAAGAGCCACGTCGTTTTCCGCCACAGCCCTTTTGACGAGTGAGAGGTGACCTTCATGAAGGGCCCCCATCGTAGGAACTAATCCTATTGTCTTTCCATTGCCGAGCGTCTTGCCTACGAAGGCTTCAAGATCGCTGACACTTCGAATTATCTGCATTGCCATTGCTTTATTTTGATAATTTTCAGCCTCACTGCTGAGGCATATTACCTGATAAAAGTTTCAACTTGCAAAATTAATAAATTACTCACAAACCTACCAAGCATTTCCGCCAAAAAACACAATCCAATGTTAAAAAAATAGAAAAATTAATCCAATATAACCCTGAAAAGGCAAAATCGCACCCAAACATAAGAGCTATGTGGATTTTTTTTTGTAATTTTGCACTATGGCATATAGCGACGCTTGAAGCGGATCGATATGCAGAATATAATTATTAGATATGGCCAAAAAAAAATTCCTTTTTGTGGCGCAGGAGGTAGCTCCCTATCTCCCGCCGGAAAAAATATCATCACTGGGCAAAGAAGTTGCCACAGGCATTCATAAAAGAGGCTATGAAGTGAGGACTTTCACTCCTAAATGGGGAGCGATCAATGAGCGTCGCAACCAGCTTCATGAAGTAATACGTCTTAGTGGACTTAATGTCACTATCGACGACAACGACCATCCGCTGCTGCTGAAGGTTGCAAGTTTGCACCCTACACGTACACAGGTATATTTCATCGATAACGACGACTATTTCCAGAAGCTCGACTCAGATATAGACGACGTAGGCAGCAACCGTCCTGACAATGACCAAAGAATAATATTTTTCACCCGATCCACTGTGGAGACAGCTAAAAAGTTGCAATGGGATCCTGCCGTAATCCATTCCCAGGGATGGGTGGCTTCTATGACTCCCGTCTATCTGCGTCAGCTCAGCGACTCTATTCCTTTTGAAAACTCAAAGGTGGTCTATACTGTCCTTCCTGAAGACACTCCTGTTGCAATCGACTCAGATTTCTTCCGCCGTCTTATAGAAGATGGAGTGAAGGCGGATTATCTTGCCGCTTATGAGGGCATGGAGATCAACACAAAACTTCTCCATAGAATGGCTATTGACAATTCTGACGGTGTCATCTTTATGACCGACGAGCCTGACCCCGATCTTTTGGCAGCTGTAGAAGCAAAAGGGATTCCTTACCTTAAGAAAGAGGAAGCCGATGGCAACCTTGAGGCTTACATTGAGTTTTACGAAAAACTTTCTGAAAAATGATGCGTTACACATCTTTTCGCAAGTCGCTGAAGCTACTTGCTGCTCCAATAATCGGACTTACTGCCGGAGCAATCTTTACTTCATGCGAAGACAATGTCCCCACAGTCGGCAGCGATCTCGCTACCGGCGAAGTTCAGATTGCTCTTGACTCTCTGATATGGAACGGCACAGACCAATATATCTACCGTGGCGAACAAAAGTTTCAGGTAGGCTGTCCCAAAATCAAATATAATACCATATTTGACGATGCTGTTGACACAAGAAGCACTACCAACCTGCTTGGCCGCATCAGTGTGCCTGAGTATGGAGATCTCCACTGCTCGTTTGTCAGCCAGCTCCTTAGCACTGCGCGTCTTGATATTCCCGATTCAATTCCTATCTCCCAAATCGACTCGATGAAGCTCGTGCTTTATGTGCCGAGAGGAGAACTGACCGGCGACTCGCTCGCGCCGCAGCAGCTTAAGGCCTACCGTCTTACCAAGACCTTGCCTTCTGACATTAATAATCACTTTGATCCAACCGGATACTATGATCCGACTTCTACACTTGGATCAAGGAGCTTCACTCTCTCTGCCCTTGGCATGAGCGATTCGCTTTATACTCACAAAAGATCTATAAATATTGCTATTCCTCTATCTAAAGAAATGGCAATTGAAACAGTAGAAGCTTACCGCAACGAGAAGACAAAATCTATTTTTGAATGGCCACAGTCTTTTGAAGAATATTTCCATGGCATATACGTAGAGCCATCGTTCGGACGTGGATGTATCGCAAACATTTCTTATATCGACTTCGAGATCTTCTACAACTATAAGAAACAGGAATCGACAGTGACCGACGGAGTGACTACAATCAAATGGGTCACAGCAGTCGGAGGCACAGGAGTCTTTGCATCTTCACCAATCGTATTGAGCAGCAATAACATCACCTACAAACCCTCTGAATATCTTCAAAATCTTGCAGCTAATAATGAAGCTATCATCACTACTCCCGGAGGATATCGTGTGACTCTCAAGTTCCCTGCAAAAGAGCTTTTGGATATTTACAATAGCTCCCAGTCAAAACTTGCAGTAGTAAGCGACCTTTCTTTCACTATCCCGGCTGAGGAGATTAAGAATGACTATGATATTACTACTCCTCCTTATCTTATTATGGTGAAGTCTTCAAAACTTACTGAATTCCTGACAAGCAACTCGCTGCCTAATAATAAGGATTCATTTTATGCAGAATATGACAAAAAGACTCAACAATACGAATTCTCTTCCATGAGAAGTTATATTCTCGACCTTATACAAAACGGGGTAAAGGATGAAGACCTTGAGTTCACAATTATTCCGGCAAATCTTGAGTTTGAGACTAATCAGTCAAGTTCATCCTACGACAATTACTATGCCATGCTGTATTGGGGGATTACCTCTTCTAATTCAGGCACAAAATATCTGACAAAGTGCACTCCATACATTTCAAAGCCTTCAATGTGCAGGCTTCATATGGATAAGGCAAAGACAATATTCACATATTCACTACAGCAGATGAAATGAAAATGAACACTTTGACTCTCACACTCCTTTTCAGTCTGTTGCATTTCATCACCGGCACTGCGGCTAATCCAGCCGACAGTGCCGGTGTGGCTCATTCCGGTGCCACTCTCCTCTTTGCAGGCGACGCCATGCAGCACCAAGCTCAACTCGACCAGGCTCTATTGGAAGGTGACGGAAAAAGATACGACTATTCCGAATGTTTCCGCTGGATAGCCCCGACTGTGACTGAAGCTGACTATGCAGTAGTCAATCTTGAAGTGCCTCTTGGCGGAGGACCACGCTATAGCGGATATCCTTGCTTCAGTGCTCCTGACAGTTATGCCCAAGCACTCGCAGATGCCGGATTCGATATGATGCTCACTGCCAACAACCATTGTCTCGATTCCGGAATGAAAGCCGCCCGGCGCACTATCAGCGCCCTCGATTCCCTCGGAATTGACCATATAGGAACATACCATGATGCCAACGACCGCGAAGCAAAAGTCCCGTTCATCAAGGATATAAATGGTATAAAATTCGGATTTCTTAATTACACATACGGCACCAACGGAATTCCTGCTCGCGACGGCATGGAAGTTGCCCTAATCGACCGTCAGAAAATTGCCGATGAAATGAAGCAGACCCGCGATGCCGGGGCGGAAATCCTTGTGATGACTATGCACTGGGGCATAGAATATGTCTTGAAAGAAAATGCCATCCAACGAGACTTGGCACAATTCCTTATTGACAATGGCGCAGATATGGTGATAGGAAGCCATCCCCACGTGATCCAACCTATGAAAATGGTGCGTGATGAAAAGAGGCAGCAAGATGTCCCGGTTGTCTATTCTCTCGGCAATTTCATATCAAATATGAAAACCGGCGACACACGCGGGGGAGCATATATGCGTGTGAGAGTTGAAAGAGATGAGACCGGAAAACCCATGGTAAAATGGGCTGACTATGACACTTTCTTCTGCGCAAAACCCACAGGAAAAGGCTCTAACTTCACAGTCATTCCTTCCGACCGCACAGATTTGATTCCTGCTGCCCAACGTGAACACTGGCGTATCTTCGATCGCTCTTCAAGCATAGTCTTCAACGCCGAAAACGTCAACATCCCTCGCCGCAAGAAACAATAAACAAAAACCTATCAACCAATAAACCTATAAACCCATAAACCATTAAAATATGAAATCGCAAATCGACACTCCAAAGGCTCCGGGCGCAATCGGACCTTACAGCCAAGCTGTGAAAGCAAACAATCTCATCTTCGTCTCCGGCCAACTCCCCATCAATCCGGAAGACGGCAAAATGGGCGAATGCATCAAATGCCAGACTCGTCAGAGCCTCGAAAACGCCAAGGCTATCCTTGAGGCCGGAGGCGCTACACTCGCCGACGTAGTGAAGACTACAGTTTTCCTCGCTGACATGAGCCTTTTCGGCGCAATGAACGAAGTATACGCTGAATACTTCTCAGCTCCTTATCCTGCACGCTGCGCTTTCGCAGTAAAAGAACTCCCAAAGCAAGCTCTCGTAGAAATTGAAATGATAGCTGCTTTATAATTTTGAATAAGTATATAAGAAGAAAGAAAGAAAGAAAAGAAGGGTGAGGACCGCGGTCCTCACCCTTCTTTTCTTTCTTTCTTTCTTCTTATATACTTATTCAAAATTATAAAGCAGCTATCATTTCAATTTCTACGAGAGCTTGCTTTGGGAGTTCTTTTACTGCGAAAGCGCAGCGTGCAGGATAAGGAGCTGAGAAGTATTCAGCGTATACTTCGTTCATTGCGCCGAAAAGGCTCATGTCAGCGAGGAAAACTGTAGTCTTCACTACGTCGGCGAGTGTAGCGCCTCCGGCCTCAAGGATAGCCTTGGCGTTTTCGAGGCTCTGACGAGTCTGGCATTTGATGCATTCGCCCATTTTGCCGTCTTCCGGATTGATGGGGAGTTGGCCGGAGACGAAGATGAGATTGTTTGCTTTCACAGCTTGGCTGTAAGGTCCGATTGCGCCCGGAGCCTTTGGAGTGTCGATTTGCGATTTCATATTTTAATGGTTTATGGGTTTATAGGTTTATTGGTTGATAGGTTTTTGTTTATTGTTTCTTGCGGCGAGGGATGTTGACGTTTTCGGCGTTGAAGACTATGCTTGAAGAGCGATCGAAGATACGCCAGTGTTCACGTTGGGCAGCAGGAATCAAATCTGTGCGGTCGGAAGGAATGACTGTGAAGTTAGAGCCTTTTCCTGTGGGTTTTGCGCAGAAGAAAGTGTCATAGTCAGCCCATTTTACCATGGGTTTTCCGGTCTCATCTCTTTCAACTCTCACACGCATATATGCTCCCCCGCGTGTGTCGCCGGTTTTCATATTTGATATGAAATTGCCGAGAGAATAGACAACCGGGACATCTTGCTGCCTCTTTTCATCACGCACCATTTTCATAGGTTGGATCACGTGGGGATGGCTTCCTATCACCATATCTGCGCCATTGTCAATAAGGAATTGTGCCAAGTCTCGTTGGATGGCATTTTCTTTCAAGACATATTCTATGCCCCAGTGCATAGTCATCACAAGGATTTCCGCCCCGGCATCGCGGGTCTGCTTCATTTCATCGGCAATTTTCTGACGGTCGATTAGGGCAACTTCCATGCCGTCGCGAGCAGGAATTCCGTTGGTGCCGTATGTGTAATTAAGAAATCCGAATTTTATACCATTTATATCCTTGATGAACGGGACTTTTGCTTCGCGGTCGTTGGCATCATGGTATGTTCCTATATGGTCAATTCCGAGGGAATCGAGGGCGCTGATAGTGCGCCGGGCGGCTTTCATTCCGGAATCGAGACAATGGTTGTTGGCAGTGAGCATCATATCGAATCCGGCATCTGCGAGTGCTTGGGCATAACTGTCAGGAGCACTGAAGCAAGGATATCCGCTATAGCGTGGTCCTCCGCCAAGAGGCACTTCAAGATTGACTACTGCATAGTCAGCTTCAGTCACAGTCGGGGCTATCCAGCGGAAACATTCGGAATAGTCGTATCTTTTTCCGTCACCTTCCAATAGAGCCTGGTCGAGTTGAGCTTGGTGCTGCATGGCGTCGCCTGCAAAGAGGAGAGTGGCACCGGAATGAGCCACACCGGCACTGTCGGCTGGATTAGCCGCAGTGCCGGTGATGAAATGCAACAGACTGAAAAGGAGTGTGAGAGTCAAAGTGTTCATTTTCATTTCATCTGCTGTAGTGAATATGTGAATATTGTCTTTGCCTTATCCATATGAAGCCTGCACATTGAAGGCTTTGAAATGTATGGAGTGCACTTTGTCAGATATTTTGTGCCTGAATTAGAAGAGGTAATCCCCCAATACAGCATGGCATAGTAATTGTCGTAGGATGAACTTGACTGATTAGTCTCAAACTCAAGATTTGCCGGAATAATTGTGAACTCAAGGTCTTCATCCTTTACCCCGTTTTGTATAAGGTCGAGAATATAACTTCTCATGGAAGAGAATTCGTATTGTTGAGTCTTTTTGTCATATTCTGCATAAAATGAATCCTTATTATTAGGCAGCGAGTTGCTTGTCAGGAATTCAGTAAGTTTTGAAGACTTCACCATAATAAGATAAGGAGGAGTAGTAATATCATAGTCATTCTTAATCTCCTCAGCCGGGATAGTGAAAGAAAGGTCGCTTACTACTGCAAGTTTTGACTGGGAGCTATTGTAAATATCCAAAAGCTCTTTTGCAGGGAACTTGAGAGTCACACGATATCCTCCGGGAGTAGTGATGATAGCTTCATTATTAGCTGCAAGATTTTGAAGATATTCAGAGGGTTTGTAGGTGATGTTATTGCTGCTCAATACGATTGGTGAAGATGCAAAGACTCCTGTGCCTCCGACTGCTGTGACCCATTTGATTGTAGTCACTCCGTCGGTCACTGTCGATTCCTGTTTCTTATAGTTGTAGAAGATCTCGAAGTCGATATAAGAAATGTTTGCGATACATCCACGTCCGAACGATGGCTCTACGTATATGCCATGGAAATATTCTTCAAAAGACTGTGGCCATTCAAAAATAGATTTTGTCTTCTCGTTGCGGTAAGCTTCTACTGTTTCAATTGCCATTTCTTTAGATAGAGGAATAGCAATATTTATAGATCTTTTGTGAGTATAAAGCGAATCGCTCATGCCAAGGGCAGAGAGAGTGAAGCTCCTTGATCCAAGTGTAGAAGTCGGATCATAGTATCCGGTTGGATCAAAGTGATTATTAATGTCAGAAGGCAAGGTCTTGGTAAGACGGTAGGCCTTAAGCTGCTGCGGCGCGAGCGAGTCGCCGGTCAGTTCTCCTCTCGGCACATAAAGCACGAGCTTCATCGAGTCGATTTGGGAGATAGGAATTGAATCGGGAATATCAAGACGCGCAGTGCTAAGGAGCTGGCTGACAAACGAGCAGTGGAGATCTCCATACTCAGGCACACTGATGCGGCCAAGCAGGTTGGTAGTGCTTCTTGTGTCAACAGCATCGTCAAATATGGTATTATATTTGATTTTGGGACAGCCTACCTGAAACTTTTGTTCGCCACGGTAGATATATTGGTCTGTGCCGTTCCATATCAGAGAGTCAAGAGCAATCTGAACTTCGCCGGTAGCGAGATCGCTGCCGACTGTGGGGACATTGTCTTCGCATGAAGTAAAGATTGCTCCGGCAGTAAGTCCGATTATTGGAGCAGCAAGTAGCTTCAGCGACTTGCGAAAAGATGTGTAACGCATCATTTTTCAGAAAGTTTTTCGTAAAACTCAATGTAAGCCTCAAGGTTGCCATCGGCTTCCTCTTTCTTAAGGTAAGGAATCCCTTTTGCTTCTACAGCTGCCAAAAGATCGGGGTCAGGCTCGTCGGTCATAAAGATGACACCGTCAGAATTGTCAATAGCCATTCTATGGAGAAGTTTTGTGTTGATCTCCATGCCCTCATAAGCGGCAAGATAATCCGCCTTCACTCCATCTTCTATAAGACGGCGGAAGAAATCTGAGTCGATTGCAACAGGAGTGTCTTCAGGAAGGACAGTATAGACCACCTTTGAGTTTTCAAAAGGAATAGAGTCGCTGAGCTGACGCAGATAGACGGGAGTCATAGAAGCCACCCATCCCTGGGAATGGATTACGGCAGGATCCCATTGCAACTTTTTAGCTGTCTCCACAGTGGATCGGGTGAAAAATATTATTCTTTGGTCATTGTCAGGACGGTTGCTGCCTACGTCGTCTATATCTGAGTCGAGCTTCTGGAAATAGTCGTCGTTATCGATGAAATATACCTGTGTACGTGTAGGGTGCAAACTTGCAACCTTCAGCAGCAGCGGATGGTCGTTGTCGTCGATAGTGACATTAAGTCCACTAAGACGTATTACTTCATGAAGCTGGTTGCGACGCTCATTGATCGCTCCCCATTTAGGAGTGAAAGTCCTCACTTCATAGCCTCTTTTATGAATGCCTGTGGCAACTTCTTTGCCCAGTGATGATATTTTTTCCGGCGGGAGATAGGGAGCTACCTCCTGCGCCACAAAAAGGAATTTTTTTTTGGCCATATCTAATAATTATATTCTGCATATCGATCCGCTTCAAGCGTCGCTATATGCCATAGTGCAAAATTACAAAAAAAAATCCACATAGCTCTTATGTTTGGGTGCGATTTTGCCTTTTCAGGGTTATATTGGATTAATTTTTCTATTTTTTTAACATTGGATTGTGTTTTTTGGCGGAAATGCTTGGTAGGTTTGTGAGTAATTTATTAATTTTGCAAGTTGAAACTTTTATCAGGTAATATGCCTCAGCAGTGAGGCTGAAAATTATCAAAATAAAGCAATGGCAATGCAGATAATTCGAAGTGTCAGCGATCTTGAAGCCTTCGTAGGCAAGACGCTCGGCAATGGAAAGACAATAGGATTAGTTCCTACGATGGGGGCCCTTCATGAAGGTCACCTCTCACTCGTCAAAAGGGCTGTGGCGGAAAACGACGTGGCTCTTGTCAGTGTGTTTGTCAATCCGACACAGTTTAATAACCCGGTGGACCTCGCCACGTATCCAAGAAACGAGGAAGAAGACTTCCGCCTGCTTGCAGGAGAGGGAGTCACAGCAGTGTTTGCCCCCACTGTAGAGGAAATGTATCCGGAAGGGACAGAGAGAGACCATGAATTTGATCTCGGCACTGCAGCAGAGGTGATGGAAGGGAAGTTCCGTCCCGGTCATTTCCAAGGAGTAGCACAGGTAGTCAGCCGTCTTTTCCGACTATGTCGACCGACACGTGCATATTTCGGTGAAAAAGACTTCCAACAAATTGCCGTCATCCGAAACATGGTAGACTCGGAGCATATTGATGTTGAAATTGTTCCGGTGCCAATAAAGCGTGCTGATGATGGGCTTGCCCTCTCTTCACGCAATGCCCTCTTGACAGAAGAGCAACGCAAAGTGGCCCCGGAGATACACGCTGCGCTTGCATATAGCGTGGAATATTCAAAATCACATTCCGTTAAGGCTACTCACGACACTGTGGTAGAGCGTATTGACGCAGTTCCACATATGAATGTGGAATATTTTGAAATCGTTGATGGTCGCACACTTCTTCCAATAGATGAGTGGGAGGAATCTCCCGACATTGTAGGGTGTATCACCGTATACTGTGGGAAAGTGCGTCTCATTGATAATATAAGGTATAAATAAATCTTACAGAAATGCAGATAGAAATGCTGGCCTCCAAGATACACAGGGTGCACGTCACTGAGGCCAATCTCAATTATATCGGAAGCATCACTGTAGACTCTGCGCTTTTGGAAGCAGCCGGTATTTTGCCGGGTCAGAAAGTGGCGGTAGTCAACAATAACAATGGCGAGCGTCTGGAGACATACGTCATAGCCGGCCGGCCGAATTCCGGAGTGATTTGCCTTAATGGGGCGGCAGCCCGCAAGGCTCAGGTAGGTGATATCATAATCATCATAGCCTACGCATCCATGACTCCGGAAGAAGCCAAGACATTTGAGCCGAAAATCATCTTTCCGGATACTGCTACAAATCTCCTGAAATAAAAGGGCAGTTCAGAGACAAGTAATTATGAATTATGCATTATGAATTATGCATTAACACTCAAATATTATGTTTAATAATCTTTCCGAAAGACTCGAGAGATCGTTTAAGATCCTGAAGGGAGAAGGACGGATCACCGAGATCAATATAGCCGAGACTATGAAAGACGTGCGCCGGGCTCTTCTCGACGCCGACGTTAATTATAAGGTGGCAAAGAGTTTTACCGACACTGTCAAGCAAAAGGCTCTTGGCCAGAATGTAATCAATGCCCTGAAGCCTAAGGAGCTAATGGTGAAGATAGTCCATGACGAGCTCACTGCTCTTATGGGAGGCAAGGAAGAGCCGCTCGTTCTTGAGGGAAAGCCGGCAGTCATCTTGATGTCAGGTCTTCAGGGTTCCGGTAAGACCACTTTTTCCGGTAAACTTGCACTGAAACTCAAGAAAAAAGGTCGGAAGCCTCTGTTGGTAGCAGGCGACGTATATCGTCCGGCAGCAATCGAACAGTTGAAGGTGTTGGCTCAGCAGATTGATGTTCCTGTCTATACTGAAGACGGAAACAAGAATCCTGTAGAGATAGCGCAGAATGCCATCAAATATGCTAAGGATAATAGACTCGACCTTGTGATTGTCGATACTGCCGGTCGTTTGGCAGTCGATGAGGATATGATGAAGGAGATCGCAGCTATTAAGAAAGCTGTGAATCCGGATGAGACACTCTTCGTAGTTGACTCAATGACCGGTCAAGATGCAGTAAACACTGCTAAGGAATTCAACGATCGTCTTGACTTTAATGGCGTAATCCTGACTAAGCTTGATGGTGACACACGTGGCGGTGCAGCCCTTTCTATCCGATCAGTAGTAGACAAGCCAATCAAGTTTGTCGGAATTGGAGAGAAGATGGAAGATATTCAGGAGTTCAATCCTGAAGGTATGGCCAACCGTATACTTGGCATGGGTGATATTGTAGAGCTCGCCAAGCGTGCACAGGAGATTTACGACCAGAAAGAAGCTGAACGTCTTCAGGAGAAAATCCGCAAGAATAAATTTGACTTCGATGATTTCTTGAAGCAGATCCAGCAGATCAAGAAGATGGGTAATATCAAGGATCTTGCAGCCATGATTCCCGGTGTAGGCAAAGCCATCAAGGATATTGACATTGACAACAACGCTTTCAAGGGTATTGAGGCCATCATCTACTCAATGACTCCATATGAGCGTCAGAATCCTGAGATCATCAATTCTTCGCGCCGTCAGCGCATTGCGAAGGGTAGTGGCACTTCACTTCAGGAAGTCAACAGACTTCTCAAGCAATTTGAAGAGACACGCAAGATGATGCGCATGGCTACCGGAGGCATCAAGAATCCAATGGCCATGATGAAGCAAATGCGTCAGAAGGGCATGGGTCGAAGATAAAAAAATAAAGCTCCAAATTTGGAGCTTTATTTTTTTTATAATGCATTATTTTTTGATGTCGTATCCTTGATCCTTCAGGTATTGGAGGATGTTGTAGTTCATTGCGTGGTCGTAGTAGTTGATGATGTGGGCACACCAGTCGTTGTCGGAAGTGCCACCGGCGCGAGTCTGATTATATTCCGAAACTACTTTGTCATATTCTGCCAATTCTTCGGTCAATTTCTCCGGATCTTGAGAATAGCAGTTTTTCATGAATACGAGGTCACGCTGCTGTTTCGGTTTGAGATTGGGGTGTTCGCGTGGGATGCCGAGTGCGAGACCGCAAACTACAAAGACCCCTTTGGGGAGTTTCAGCAAATCAGCTACAGCTTTTGGATCTACAGTACGGAGATACCCTACGCAGTTGCATCCGAGACCGCAAGCTTCGGCAGCCACAACTGCGCTCATCATGGCAAGAGAAGCATCAATGATGCCGATGATGGTGCCGTCCATAGTGTCGGTGAAAGGAGGCATCTCAACGCCTTTTTTCTTTGCGAGAAGAGTCATCTTGTTGTAGTCGGAGCAGAAGATGAGAAGGCGGTTGCAGGTCTTCAGCTGCTTTTGGCCGGTCAGTTCATAGAGTTTTTCCTTAAGAGTCTGGTCATCAATGTCGATGACGGAATATTGCTGCCCATTGTAGCTGGTAGGAGTGTTTCGGATTGCATCATAGATGAAGTCCATTGTTTCCTGAGGTATTGCCTCGCGCTCATAGCGGCGGATAGATACCCTGTCAAGTAGGGTCTTTTTTACATCTTTCATATTTATTTTAGTTTTGAAGTTTAGAGTGTTTAGTTGGTTTAAGGTGTTTAAGGTCCTTAAGGGCTTTAAAGGCTTTAAGGTCTTTGGAGTGAATTTACTAAAGAAGGAGGCAAAAGGCAATTCAGCCTTCTGCCTCCTTTATAAAAGCCACATCAAAGGGTTTGTGATGAAACTCCGATAGACAGGATTTGAGTTCCACCGG
>CAMWLX010000034.1 GCA_947175225.1 uncultured Porphyromonadaceae bacterium | reverse complement strand
CATTTACTCTTTCAGCTGAATAATCATTAATCATACTAAATAATCATGAAAGAAAAAACAATCAAATGCTTTTTTAAAAGCATGATTTGTCTGACAGCAGTTTCTCCTTGCTTTTTTGCAGGAGCGCAGAATCCTATTTCTCAGACAGAATTTACACCGGATCCCGCTCCCCTCGTCGTAGGCGATACGCTTTATCTCATTACCGGACATGACGAGATGGAAGCTACTCCAAACCAGTTTGTCATGAAAGACTATCTCGTGTTTGCCACAACAGATATGGTAAACTGGACTCACCATGCTCCGATATTCAATGCCAAGGAAATGTTTGGGGAGCATGAGAATGCAAATGCTTCCCAGATGGCTTATCGCAATGGAAAATTCTATTTCTATCCCTCTACGAGCGGAGTCCCTGTTCTTGTTTCTGACTCTCCGTATGGTCCGTTTGTCAATCCACTTGGTGGAAAAAAACAACTTACCTATCCTGATGAAACCAATTATGGAGGACACGGATGGGAAGATATCGATCCAACCGTATTTATAGACGACGATGGTCAGGCTTATCTATATTGGGGAAACAATGCTCTTTATGCTGTCAAGCTCAATGAAGATATGATCAGTCGAGACGGGGATATCAAGGTGTTTGAGATTAAAGACAAGGAGGCTTTTGGCCCGGATTATGAGGAAGCTCCTTGGTTTACGAAAAGAGGAGACAAGTACTATTTAGCTTATGCATCATTCTGTCCGGAGGCTACCGACTGGGCATGGGCGGATTCTCCGCTCGGTCCATGGAAATATGGCGGCCAAATCATGCGAGCTTTCGAACACGGAGGTATGGGCAATCACACCGGAATGTGTGAATATAAAGGACAATGGTATTTCTTCTATATGGATGAAGGACTTCCGGAATCTCATAGCCGCCGTCGCACTGCAAGCGTAGTGCCTTTTAACTTCAATGAAGATGGGTCGATACCATATATCCATCATGACAAGAGGGGAGTGCTGAAAAGTGTTGACCCATTGAATCCTTATGTGCGTCAGCAAGGAGAGACAATTGCCTGGGAAGAGGGAATAGGCATTGGATATGACAACATACATTGTGTATATGTAAATGATGTGGATCCCGGTGATTGGATTAAAGTTAGGGAAGTCAATTTTGGTGAAGGTGCAAAGTCTTTCAACGCCCATGTCAGAAAAGGGAAACCGGGATCAAAGATCGAAGTTCGTCTTGATGCTCCCAACGGTGAATTGCTTGGCATAGTAGATTGTGCTTCCGGCAATGATTGGAAAGAAACCGGATGCATGATCAAGAAGCGCGATGGCATCCACGATTTATATTTCGTGTTTGCAGGCGATGGCAACGACCTTATGGAATTTGACAGCTGGCAATTCAACCAATAATAAATATCCTCCTTGTAGGGACGCACGGCTCGTGCGTCCTTTTCTGTCTCGTGCGTCCTTTTCTTTTATAGTCTCACGGTAAAGCATGTCAAAGGTCGAGTCTTTAAAGAGAGTGTGCCTCCAAGATGAGTGACGATGCGTCGTGATAGGCTGAGTCCGATTCCGCTGCCGTTGGCGCGGGTAGTGAAGAAGGGTGTGAAAATATGCTCAGCCATATCTTCTGATATTAGCTCACCATCATTGGAGATACGTATCTCAATTGATTCGTCAGCCTTTTCATCAGCTTCAATAGAGATGTTTTCGGGATTTGCTTCAATAGCATTCTTGAGGATATTGATAAGCACACGGCTCAAAAGAGCCTCATCTGTATAGACCATTAATTCCGGAGGAAAGCATATAAGCTCGATGCTTACATGCTTTCCTTTTTCATAACTTTCTGCTATTCTTATGCTTGATTCCAATAGTGGCTTAAGGTAAACAGCCCTCATCCTTGCCTCAGGCAAAATGCTGAATTCCCTGAAATTCTTTACAAATTGCATCAGGGAGCGGCTGCTGGAGGAAATGGTGCTCAATGCCTCTGTTATCTCCCTGTCTGATGTCTTGCCACTCATATTCTCCGCTATTGATTGGATTGGAGTCAGGGAATTCATGATTTCATGAGTGAGGACTCTTGTCAGTTTTTCCCATGATTCCACCTCAACGGCTTGCATTTGTCGCCGAAGGTCGGTAATGGTGAATAGAGTGAAGCTTTTTTCATTTACAGTAACGTTGCCTTTTTTGATATCCAGGTCTTCATAGGCTTGTTGAGGTATCTGGCAAATATGGGTGAGGACCTTTCTGTTGAGCAGACGCAGGGCTGCTTCATTATGAAGTCTTATATCCCCATTTACATCTGCCAAAGCCAACCCAATGTCAGTCATATTTAAGACTTGAGCCAAGAATGCCTCATTCTGGCGGGCATTCAGTGTCATAAGCTCAAGATGTTCTACTATTCGGTTGAGCATCTCGTTGGTTTCCCGCTCATCCTTGTTTACGTCATGAGTAGGGAATTTATAAGAAAAATCTCTGTTAAGGTTAGCTTCCATGACATAACGCATCTTCTTGCTGATACGTGTTATATTGCTGAAGATCATGTAGCCGCAGCAAATCGAAAGAATACCTAAAAGCAACCATACTACTTTGCCTAAAGCGATGGCATAGCCGGCTCCAAAAGCTAAAAGCACCGTCAGGATAATCCATACCAACGGTACCATATGCCACTTACTCTTGAACTCATATGCCATATTTACGCAATTTATTATAAAGGGTCTGGCGTGTTATGCCTAAATGCCGAGCCACTTCCGACATGTTGCCGCTATGGAGTTTTATAGCGTTAGTAATTGCATTGCGTTCCATTGATTCAAGTGTCGTAGATTGACCGGAAGTAGGAATTTGTGATTCATGGAGGTCAAAATCATGAATGCCAAGAGTAGTTCCGTCTGATAAAATCAATGCCTTCTCCACTGTATGCTCAAGCTGACGAATATTTCCGGGCCAGGATTGTGAGCAAAGTCTCTTCATGGCATCGTCTGAAACCTTGACTTCCGGCTTTGAATATATACCTGCGTATTTCTTTACAAACATTTCGACGAGGGCAGGGATGTCTTCAGGTCTGTTTCTGAGCGGTGGCAGTTCGATGGTCACGGTATTGATACGATAGAAGAGGTCTTGCCTAAACTCTCCTTCTGACACCATCTGCGGAAGATTGCGGTTTGTAGCGCAGATAAGCCTTATGTCTATGTCGCGGGCAGTATTTGTGCCGACCCTTGTGATCTTTCTCTGTTGCAGCGATGTCAGAAGCTTGGCTTGCAGGTGGTAGGGGAGATTGCCGATTTCGTCAAGAAACAGTGTACCTCCATGCGCAGTTTCAAATTTACCGGCTCTGTCAGTTTTAGCATCAGTAAAAGCACCCTTGGCATGACCGTAGAGTTCACTTTCAAACAGAGTCTCTATTACGGCTCCCATATCCACGATTTCTATCGGACCTGCCGATCTGTTTGAAAGACGATGTATTTCCCTTGCAAGAAGATCCTTGCCTGTACCGTTTTCTCCGGTGATGAGTATGTTGGCATCTGTCGGAGCCACCCTTTCTACGAGCATACGAACTCGCTGCATTTCCGGAGATTCACCCCATAGCATCTGTGGAGAAGAACCCTTTTGCTGTGTTTTTTTCTTGTCGTTGCCGAATGCGTTCAGAAGAGTGTCTGAAAGATTTGTGTTGTCAAAAGGTTTGACTATGAAATCGGTAGCCCCTATCTTCATTCCTTCTACGGCGAGAGCCACATCCGCATATGCGGTAAAGAGTATGACAGAGGTTTCGGGAGCCATGCGTTTTATCTCGCGGAGCCAGAAAAGTCCTTCATTGCCGGTGTTGATCGTTGCTCGGAAATTCATATCGAGAAGCACCACCTGAGGTTTGTGCTTTTGAATCAAACCGGGTATTGACGCTGGATTAGACTCTGTGATCACCTCGTCAACTTTTGGGCGCATAAGCATCCTGACTGCTGAAAGCACATCCTTATTATCATCTACTACAAGCAGTGTCTTCTTCATGTTGCAAAAGTAATAAAATTTTTTATACAACCAAGTTTTGAAAAATATGATTGGAAAAGGACGCACGATTCGTGCGTCCATCCTATGGGAGGGAAGCTTTCCAGCCTCCCCGCGTGTCCTTCCCCGGCGATGGCTACGCCCACCGCCATCCCCACATTGAAGATCAATCAAATATAATCCATTGGATCTTAATGGACATCAGAGTGATGAAATCTGCTGCTCGGAAAGTCCTGTGAAGAGCATGATATCCCCGATGTTCATGCCGCGTTTCTTCATCTCACGTGCCACATCCATCTTCCCTTCCGCTCTTCCTTCCGCTCTTCCTATCTTGATTCCCATTTCTTTTCCAGTCTCTTCCCCATCCTGATATGCACCGCGGATTTGGTTGAGGGTGTCGCGCACGATCTTGACGTCTGCCTCATAGTGATACCGCTGCTCGGGTGTCAGTGTAGCTACATTGGCTACCTCCTCCAGACGCCTGAAGACCTCGCTGTTTTGCTTGAATGCCACTTCCTGCCTTATTCCCATATTCTTAATGTTATAAATCCATTGATCATCCAAATTATTACACTCTTCCTCCTCTTTTTCAAACGAGGACAACTGCACAAATACATAACGCGTCTTTGTACCTATCGGTTTGAATGTTTCCTCGTCCAACGTCGAGGCTTTGACGATGGGCTTCCTTTCAAGTCCGCGCACATGGGAGCTGCAGATAAAGACCCCGATCACCGGCTCCAAGGCATAGTCCCATTCCCTTTCCTCCTCTTTCTTTCCCCTATATCCCTGTTCCGCTATGCCCCGGGAGACATAGAAGGTTGCCCTGTCTATAAACTTCGGCTGGCTCGCCTTCTGCATCTCGACGATGAAGCGTTTCTTTGACTCTGTCTGGCAGAGGATGTCATAGCGGATGGACTTCCCGTCCTTCCATTCGGCAGACCGTTCATTGTTGAGGTAAGTGAGTGTGGTTATTTTCTCAGAATCCTCACCGTTGCACAGGATGGCATTTAGGAGGTCCATGAGCACAGGCTCTGACATCTTCTCACGTCCGAAGAGGAACTTGAAGCCCAAGTCTGAGAGGGGGTCAATGATTATATCCATAGCTTTTCAGTATTTTTCACAAAGATAGGATAAAAATCTGAAACCTGCAAATCCGAGCTATTAAAAATCCGCGTGCCATCAGCCCCGATCGACGCATCCCAAATACTATAAAAAGTAAAAATCAAAAGTTTAGATGCCGGATAAGATGTGCGGTATAGGGATCTAACGTCATTGTTGCATCATTAACCTAAACTATCATCATCAAATACCTATAAGTGTTCTTAATCCGGCACCTAATTATTTATTTATTGCTAAAGTTGGGTCTTCTCTACAATCTTGCCGTCAAAGAGGTTTATGATGCGGTGGGTATATGCGGCATCATGTTGTGAGTGGGTCACCATTACGATTGTAGATCCTTCACGGTTCAGTTCCGTAAGAAGTTCCATCACTTCTTTGCCATTTACAGAATCAAGGTTTCCGGTAGGTTCGTCTGCCAAGATAAGCTCAGGCCTTGTGACTACTGCGCGAGCTATTGCAGCGCGTTGTTGCTGACCGCCTGAGAGCTGCTGAGGAAAATGCTTGGCTCGATGCTCGATATTCATGCGTTTTAGAGCCTCTTTTACCCTTTCTTTCCTCTCTTTAGCCCCTATCTTGAGATATTTGAGGGGAAGTTCTACATTTTCTTCGATGTTGAGTTCATCGATAAGGTTGAAGTTTTGAAACACGAATCCGATCTTTCCCTTGCGGAAAGCAGTGCGGTCCTTTTCCTTCAGATTGGTTACTTCCGTTCCATTGAGGGAGTATTTCCCCTCTGTGGGATTGTCAAGCAGTCCAAGGATATTGAGGAGTGTTGATTTTCCGCAACCGGAAGGACCCATGATTCCTACGAATTCTCCTTTGTTGATATCGAGTGATATTCCGCGGAGAGCTAAGGTCTCCACTTCGTCTGTACGGAATGTCTTGGTAAGGTTTTCTATCTGTATCATATGTTTAGTTGTTTAATTATTTAAGGGTATATTTGTTTAGAAAGTTTAAATAGTTTATGAGGTTTAAGTGTTTTATGACAATGATAGGTTACCTTTTAAACCTTTTAAACCTAATAAAATGAAAAATTATTTGAGTGAATTAATGGGATTGGTGTTGGCTGCCTTATAGCATTGGATCACAACCGATGCAAAGCATATGATTATGGCAAGGAGGGCTGCCACTGCATATATCCACCAGTAGATGCTAATGCGGTAGCTGAATTGCGATAGCCAATCGTTCATGACAAAGTAGATGATAGGAATCGACAACACTGCTGCAATCAGAACGAAAAGCATAAACGGTCTGATAAGTTTTGCCATTACTTCTGAGCTTGTTCCTCCCATCACTTTGTGAACTGCGATGTCGGCTGAACGCTGCCGTACATAATAAGTGCTCATTGCCATGAGCCCAAGCATAGAAACCATAATAGCAATCAATGCGAAGATTGCAAGAATAGTTGACAATCTTTCTTGATATTCGAAATCCTTCTCTATTTGCTGGCTCAGGAATGGAGTTTCAAATACCATATCAGAAAGTTCTTTAGAATAAACTTTTTCAAATACTTCCTTTACCTGGTCAAGTGCCTGCTGTCTGTCTCCCGTCGTTTTGATGATTATGTCCCAGGGTATGAAATGGTTATCAGCAAAAGGCTTCGCAGTTATTATCCTTACCGGGTGTTGTTCGGTCAACACATTGCCTATCTTGAAGTCTTCAAGGATTCCTGCTATGGGGATCATGCTGCCGAAAGCCGGATAATCGGTTGCATTTTCGTCGATACCGAGTTCGTTAAGTGCCTGGTTGTTGATATAATGTCTGAAAAAGACTGAACCTGAGTTATTGTCTTTCTTAAGTTTCAGTCCGAAAAGATCCATAAACACCGTGTCTACAACGAATTCCTGAAATGATATCGTCTTTCCTTCATAGGTGAAGGTGTTGTTGTTGCCTCGGTTGTGAGGCTGGCCCATCGAAAAACTTACCTTATCGACACAGCTGAGTTTGAGAAGTTCCTCTCTGAAATGCTCAGCGTCCTGCTGTCTCTTCTCTGTATATTGAAAGGGTAGGCACATGATTCCTTCCGGATTATATCCAAGCGGAGCATCGATCATATGGCGCACCTGAAGATACATTGTCAAGGCACATGCTATCATGACTATGGTGGCGATATTCTGTATGACTATGAATATCTTTCCAAACGTCATGTTTGATTTCTTTCTGAACGCTCCTTTGGCCGCCTCTATGGGCTTCATGGAAGAAAGCTGGAGCGCCGGTATTATTCCGGATGCGAGGCTCATTATCAAGAGGACAACTATTAGGAATATGATTGTTGTAAAGTTTATACATCCTGCAATGTCTATAGGTGTATGGATGAGCGCCGAGGCGTAAGGCTGCATCAAAAAGGCAAGGGCTATACCCAAGACCATGGAAAAAGCGCAAAGAACGGTGCTCTCAGCGATAAGCCGCCACATGATCTGAACACGGTCTTCTCCAAGCAGACGGCGCGTTGCCATCTCTTTCGCGCGTTTCCCTGCGAGCGCTACAGTAAGGTTGATATAATTCATTATGGCAAACAAAAGGATCACGAGTCCGACGCTCAGCAGAAGCTTCAGCATCTTTTTATTGCCGGAGTTGACATGCCAGGAATAGGCGTCAGAGAAATAACTTCCGGTCAAAGGATAGACTTCAAGATGAGTGTCGCCTTCAGGAAGATTCAGTATCCAGTAATCGTTCTTTACAGCTTCTTCAAATTCTTTTTTCCTTTTCGTAAGATCATGTCCTTCTTTTGCAAGAAGGATGAGATCTGAGCCGGTTGCGTTGGCCATATTGGGATTTACGATTGAACCATTGACATACTTCATCATTGAGAAATTCAACAGCATGTCTACGGGTTGCCTGTCTTCTGTCATCAGGGCAGTGTTCTTCATCGGTTCCATCACTCCGGTCACCACAAAAGGCTCTTCCTCGACATTGAACACTATGCTCTTTCCCATGGGGTCTTCATCCCCCCATACCTTGCGGGCGTATTCAGGAGTCACAATGATGCTTGATGGATTGTCGAGAGCTGTCTTGGGATCACCCTGGATAAGCTTGAAGTCGAAAATGTCGTAGAATGTTGAGTCTACGAAAAAGCATTCCGTCGCAACCTGTTTGCCGTCATAGTCAAGCCATCTGCTATTTCTATATATGCCGGTTGCAGACTCGATCTCCGGAAACTTGTCCTTCAGTAGAAACTGAAGATACCAGTGAGTGCCCCTGATTTTATCTCCATTGAAGTCCATACCGAGAAAATACATACGGTCAGCCTTGGAATGCTGCTTATCGACATGGCTTTCCTGCCATGTGTAGCAGCCTATCAGCACTACAAACATCATGCTGACCGCAAGGCCGAATACGTCGATGGCCGTGTAGGCTTTGTTTCTGCTAAGAAATTTAAAATACGATTTCATATTGTTTATTTGAGTGAATTAATCGGATTGACATTGGCGGCCTTACTGCACTGGCTTACGACAGATATAAAGCAGATTATGATGGCGAGCAAAGCGCATGATGCATATATCCACCAATGTATGTTGATACGGTAACTGAATTGAGAGAGCCAGTCGTTCATCACGTAGTATATGATCGGGATGGATATGACGGCGGCAATCAGCACGTAGTTCATGAAGGTTCTCACCAGTTTTGTAAGGACTTCTGTGCTTGTTCCCCCCATCACCTTATGTATTGCGATGTCTTGCGAACGCTGGCGGACATAATATGTGCTCATGGCTGTAAGGCCAAGAATGGAGAGTATGATGGCTACAATGGCGAAAACGGTAAGGATTGTCGATAGATTCTTCTGATAGTCAAAATCCTTCTCAATCTGCTGGGTTAGGAAAGGCATTTCTAAGGCTGAGTCCGCAAGGTCTTTGGGATAGACCTTTTCAAATGTTTCTTTAATGCGCTCGATTGCCTGTTGGCGGTCGCCGGTAGTTTTGATTAGCAGGTTCCAGGGCCAGAAATCTTCAAAAGGTTTTGCCTCGATGATACGGACGGGAGATTGATTGCTCAGTATATTTCCTATCTTGAAGTCGGAGACTATTCCCGCTATTGGAATCCTATCGCCTGAAAGAACATAATGTGTGGCATCATCGTCAAGTCCGAGCTCACTGATAGCCTGCATGTTGAGATAGTGTTTGATTCCTGACGCATGATTAAGTTCTTTCTTTATATTGAATCGTAATATGTCAAGAAAGACTGAATCAGCCACGAACTCCCGAAAGGATATGGTTCGGCCATCCTGCGTCACGGTGTTATTGTTTCCACGCTGATGAGGTTCACCCATAGAGAAGCTTACTTTCTCTACGCATGACAGCTTCATTAGTTCATCCTTGAAAAGCATGGCGTCGTTCGCTAAGTTTTCTGTAAATTGAATCGGAATCTTGACGATACCTTGAGGATCATATCCCAGCGGTGCTTCTATCAGGTGGCGCACCTGAAGATACATGGTCAGCGCACATGCCACCATGACGATTGTGGTGACGTTCTGGATTACGATGAATGTTTTTCCGAAAATCATATTTGATTTCCTGCGCAATTCTCCTTTTACAGCTTCAATAGGTTTCATTGCAGAGAGCATCAGGGCCGGGATTATTCCTGAAACGACACTCATGACCATCAGCACCAGAATCAAGATAGAGACTGTCATTGCGTTGACACATCCCGTGATGTCAATCGGTGTATTAAGAACGGCGGAAGCATATGGCTTCATGATGAACGCGAGAGCTATGCCAACCAGCATCGAGAATGCGCACAAGACCGTGCTTTCCAGGATCAACCGCCACATAATATGATGCCTGTCTTCTCCGAGCAGACGTCTGGTGGCCATTTCCTTCGCGCGTTTTCCCACAAGCGCGACAGTGAGGTTGATATAGTTCATGATAGCGAAAAGAAGGATGACAAGTCCTACTCCGAACAGTAGACTGACAAGCTTCCGGTCGCCGGAATTGGCATGGCGCGGGATGATTTCTGAAAAATAGCTCTCTTCGAAGGGGTAAACCTCTATATGTCCGTCCATACCGGGCAGTTTCAGGGGCCAGAAATCGTTTTTCACCGCTTCCTCTATCTCTTTCTTATGATTAATGAGATCGTGTCCGTCTTTAGCAAGCATGATGACATTGGCATCTCCCGCATTATACATTTCTGTGCTGAACAGCGACGAATTGATGTGTTTGAGCATACTGAAGTTTACCAGCATATCCACCGGTTGCCTGTCTTCCGTCATAAAAGCTGTTTGCTTCATGGGTTCCATTATCCCGGCTACCACCAATGGCTGTTCGTCTTCTACAAGGATGATGCTTTTTCCTATCGGATCTCCGTCACCCCATGTCTTGCGCGCATATTCCGCAGTGACAACGATATTATTGGGATGGTTGAATACGCTCTTCGGATCTCCTTGGATAAGCTTGAAATCGAAGATGTCGTAGAACGTGGAATCCACCATATAGCAGTTGGTCAGGATTTTACGGTCGCTGAGATTCAGATTGAGGGTCAATCTGAACAATGCGGTGGAGTTTTCTATCTCCGGCAACCGGTCTCTGAGGAGAAACTGAAGATACCAGCAGGATCCTTTTGACTTCTCTCCATTGATATTAAGTCCGAGCCAGTACATACGGTCGGCTTTAGAGTGTTGTCGGTCGGTATGCATTTCCTGCCATGTGTAGCCACCGATAAGCACCACAAACATCATGCTGATCGCCAATCCGAATATATCGATGGCAGCGTAGGCCTTGTTTCTTCGTAGAAATGTAAAATATGATTTCATATTTTTGGAATCGTTAGATTATTTATCACAAATCGCCTCTCCGAGGCTGCTGTCCTCTTTCATATATTCCCCAGACTGAAGTCTGGGGTTTTTACACTATGACAGCTCTCCGAGCTGAGCCATTCATTATTATAATTAGCATTGATAATATTATAATTAGCAACGATAATCTTTAATCGCCAATCCTTAATCGTTAATAATTAATCTTTTATCTTTAGTATAGTGGCATCTCCATATGATTCGTATCCGTTGGTGATGACTCGTTCTCCCGGTTCGAGACCTTCGAGGACCTCGTAGTATTCCGGATTTTGGCGTCCGAGACGGATATTGCGTCGATATGCTTTTTTACCTGACGAGTCAACTACGAATATCCATTTGCCTCCCGTGGTAGAATAGAAAGTCCCTTTGGGGATTACAATGGCATCAACAGGCTGACCGAGCTGAAGACTGAGATAGCAGGTCTGACCGCTTCTTATCTTTTCCGGTGTTTTGCCGGTGAATACGAATTCCACTTTGAATTTTCCTTCCTTCACTTCCGGAAAAACCTTACGTAGCCGAAGATTCATATCCTTGTCATTGCGCGCAGAGGTGGCAATAAGATCCTTATGCACGCGATCAAGATAGTGTTCATCGATTTGCCCTGTCACTTTATAGTTAGTCAAGTCGTTGATTTGACCTATCTTCTGTCCGGCACTGATAGCTTGTCCGAGTTCCACATCAAGCAGACCAAGTTCTCCGTCAATTGGACTGACAACGTTCATCTGGTCTTTACGCTTGCGGATTAGCTGTATGTTTCGCTGCATGTTTGCGAGATTGTCTTCCATTTGATCCACTTGTGCCAATCGGTAGATACTGTCTTGATTGAGACGTTGATTTATCAGCGTCTGTCTCTTCAGCGCCAATTCGTAATCCTCCTTCGCCTGGAGATAATCTTCTTTGGCTATCAGTTTATCATCATAAAGCTTCTTCTTCTGTTGGTAAGCGCGAAGTTTTCTCTGTACTTCCAAGTCGAGTTGAACTTGCTCCGTGCGGTTGTTGAGGCGATCCTGTTCCATAGAAATCTGGGTGTTGCGAAGGATATTTTGCTTTTCAGCGAGTTCTGCCTCAGCATTAAGTATCTGCAGGTCAAGATTGCTATTGCTTAAGCGGATAATCACGTCTCCTTTGCGCACTTGAGAACCTTCTTCGACCACTTTTTCCATCACGATTCCCCCTTCTTCAGGACTAATCTGAACAGTGCTTATGGGTTCAATCCTTCCATCCACCCTCACATAGTCGTCAAACTTTTGCGATTTCACATCAGCTATATTAAGGCCGGTACTATCTACTTTATAAGTTGATGCGATGTCGCTTGTAGCAAGCCATACTACCAATGCAATGGCTATAAATCCATATCCTATATACACCCAGTATTTTGGCTTAATTCCTTTTATCCCTTTTGGCCTTTCTATCTTTACATCCATAGTTTATTTCCTTTATAGTATTCTACAAGTTTATCCTTCAATAAGTAAAGCATTTGTTTTTGCAGCAATTCCACTCTTGAAGAGTAGTAGGTATTTGCTGAAAGCTGAAGATCTATAAGCGAAAGAAGTCCTTCCTCATATTTGCGGGTGTTAAGTCGATAGGCTTCTGAATCCGCTTCCACTTTGGTCTTCAATGACTTTATTTCCATAGCGTATCCGTCCCTATCCATGACTGCCGCCACAATATCATCGTGTAGACGCCGTTGTTGTTCGTTGAGGAGTTCCTTTGCCTGTTCATACGCATATTTGGCTCTGTTTTTTCCAGATATATTACTGAGACCGTTAAAAATAGGTATGGATAGTGTAGCAGCGATATACTCGCCCCGGTTGTTTCGGAATTGTTCGCCAAACATCGGTGTTGAATATTCTCCACTAAGATTTTTGAAATAAGAAGTGGAGATACCGGCATTCAGGCTTAGATTAGGCATCAAGTATCCTTTGGCTGCATTGAATGAGTATTTACTTGATTTGACCTGCATCTGTGCATTCAGAACCTTGGGATTTGTGGCGAGTGCAGATAGATAAATATTTTCAGGACTATCATTTGCAATCATTTCAATAATCGTATGATTGACAGTGTCGATAGAAAGTGATTGATCAGCCGGAAAATTCATAGCTGATCTCAGGGTGAGCATAGCCTGATCAAATAGATTTTTTTGATGCACTAAAGAATATCTATCGCTCGCTACATTAGCTTCCGCTTCGACAACTTCGGGAATTCCTTTCAGTCCTAATTCCTCCTGCGCTTTTGTTAGGGTAAGCATCCCTTCGCTCTGGGTCAGCTTATCCTCTGCGATCTTTATGGAATGCTGATAGTAAAGGACATCTGCAAAAGCCATCATTGCCGCTATAGCGCTGTCGTCGCGCTTCATCTCAACGGCATTAAGGTATCTTTTCCTTTCGTTTCGGGCCTGTCGATATCGATTGAGAGTCACACCCCCATCAAAAATTGTGAGAGATGCATAAATACCATATCCGTTGTTGAATGTTGTGATGTCGTTGTAGGTATTGGTCTCAGGATCGATATTACGTCCCCAACTGAATTGAGTGCCTACTTGTGCTGAAATGGATGGGAAGAAGTCTGCTAATGCTTCATTGCGTGTAGCAGTGGCAGAAGCAACATCCCATCTGGCTTGTATCACCGACGATGCATGATCGGCGGCGTATGCCATACACTGCTCAAGGCTCCACAGTTCTTGTGCGGAAGCTGTGAAAGCGAGTGCGACTGATATTGTTGTAAAAATTTTTCTCATAACGCTGATAATACTTGCAATCAGCGTGCCAAAAATGGAGTAAGTTAATAGTTAATAGTTTATCGTTTATCGTTGTAAGAATGGTGTCAAGAAATCATACACATTTCTGTCAAAAAATCATACGATTTTAGAGTATATAGCTCAATTCTTTTTTCCGTATTTCTTCTCGAAGATATCGAAATGCTCTGTTCCCCAATTCAGCATTTGATCGATGATGGGGATGAGGGATAGGCCGAGTTCCGTTATGCGGTATTCGGAGCGTGGAGGAAGTTCGGGATAGATGGTCTTTTTCACGAGCCCGTCCTCTACCATCTCCTTAAGCTGTATGTCGAGAACCCTGGGAGCTGCTTCCGGGAGGCATTTGTGGATTTCACTCGGCCGTTGCGGCTCGCCGTTTCTTAACTCGTCAAGGATGCATGATTTCCATTTTGACTCTATAAGGCTCATAGTGAGCCGAAGCGGGCAGTCCAAGTCAACCGGTATTTTCTTCTCGTATGCCATAATTATATATTCTTTTATTTCTGACTGCAAAGTTAGTCAATAAACATCTAATTTACAAGTACCGAAAAAATTTTCGGTATATGAATAATTTTTCGGTACTTGTATATAATCAATTACTATTGTAATTTTGCATTCAGAAAATCAAAGAAATGCTATAGATATGAGAGACGAGATTAAAGAGTACGATGCTGTGGCTAAGGCTGCTGAGAAGTTCGTAAAGAGTGTTGCCGAAGGCAACAGTGAGTATGCAAAGACCCTTTTCACAGATGATGCCGTTCTTTTCGGTATCCTTAACGGTACAGTTGAACGCGGTTCAATCGAGCAGTTCTACCACAACGTTGATACTGTCGGGGCAGGCGAGGAGTTCAAGGCAAGGATCGACGTTTTGGCTGTCGAGGAGACTGTAGCAGTAGTGCGCGTGCTTGAAGAAGGGTGGGGCGGCAGCATAGACTTCACTGATTTCCTTCTTCTCCTTAAGCTCGACGGTGAGTGGAAATGCGTAGCGAAAGCATATAATCAGAATTCAAACACTATCAGCAAATGAAGATAACAGTCATCACCGGAAGTCCACGGAAGAAGGGCAATACGTTTGCAATGGTGGATGCCTTCATAAAGGCTGCTGAGGCGAAAGGACACGAAGTAGTGCGTTTTGATGCGGCAATGATGAAGATTGGCGGATGCCACGCATGCATGACTTGTTTCAAGACAGGAAAGGCATGCTCATTCGACGATGATTTCAATATTATAGCGCCTCATATCCTTGATGCTGATGCAGTAGTGTTTGCAATGCCGGTATATTGGTATTCTATTCCGGCACAGATAAAGGGTGTAATTGACCGTCTGTTCTCGTTCTGTGTGGCGGAGAAACCAATTCAGGGCAAGAAGATGGGACTTATCTGTTGCTGTGAGGAACATGATCCGTCCGTAATGGATGGCGTGAAGATTCCGATGGAGCGGACAGCCGCCCTCCTTAAGTGGGATGTAGTAGGAGAGGTACTCGTTCCCGGAGTGTTCGTCGAAGGAGATATTGATAAGACCGACGGATGCGCTCATGCAGCCGCCCTCGCTGATAAATTCTAATCAAAGAAGATTATGAAAAAATTGACAATAGCATCAGTCTCATTATTAATGCTGTCTATGAGCGCTTGTTGTGGTGGTTCAAAATGCGATAGCAATGCCAAATGCGATAAAGAATGTGAGGGAGCCAAGGAATGTGGGAAAGCAATTGCTTGTTCTGATGAAGAGTTAGCCGGGATCGAAAAGGCTCTCGGGTATTATACGGAGGCTGCGGTGAAAGGCGATAGTAAGATTGCAAAGCAGGGTTTCGCTCTATTGGCGACCATGTCTTATGCTGAAAACGACAGTCTTATCACTGTGCCAATTCAAGCCCTATACGACTATTATGACCAGACGGGACCCCATAACGCTTCATATGAAATAGCAGACTGCAGCGTTGCAGGAAACGTCGCCATGGTAAGAATTGAGTCAAAATTCGGAGAAAATGAATTTTCCGATATGTTCACTCTTGTAAAGGACGGAGCCGACTGGAAGATAGTCAGCAAAGTCTATCATAATAAGTAAGTAAGATGACCTCTATTGGAGCGAGAATGCCATCAAGATGATTTAGAAATTGGGTGAGACCAATTGGCTTCTTCTTCAGGTGTAATAGAAAGCTAACAACAAAATAAAAACCAATCGCTGTCAGTCTTCGAACGGACAGCGTTTTTATTTAATAGCTCAGAAATGAAAGCAATAGGAATAAACGGCAGTCAGCGTAAGGGCTGGAATACACAGACATTGATAATAAAGGCCCTTGAATGTGCGGCAGCTGCTGGAGCGGAGACGGAGCTTATAAATCTTTATGACCAGCCGATCAAAGGTTGCCTCGAATGGTTCGCATGCAAACTCAATTTTCCACATCCACTCGATAAAGCCCTCATACCTTGTCAGCTCGGAGAGCTGTTATTATGGAAACCCCCAGGCTTCAGCCTGGGTATCCCTGACTAAAGCTCAGTAGCCTCGGAGAGGCGCTTTACGATATAATCATGATTATTACATATAGAACTGATCACCATAGAAAAA